>JBILXX010000085.1:0-15092 GCA_044378095.1 Polaromonas sp. | reverse complement strand
ATGGGCGCTCACCAAGTTCATGATTCAATACCCTGATCTTGCAGCCTTTTAGGCGGTGCCCGCAACTTTTTTTACCTCACGTAGCGGTTAATTCGGCTGGCTTGCGGAATTCTGCAAGTCCCTCACTAGAGAAGCTAATAAGGAGCCGCTTTAGGGATATGGACTAATGACAGAGATATGCCTTGTCATGCGTTCGGTAACGTCTTGTCAGCTTGCTTTGGGGCTGAGTTTTTTGCACGCAATGTTTGCATCTTTTCTGAAATCTTGATCTCCAGCCCACGCGACACAGGTCTGTAGAAGTTTGCTGCGGCCAACCCTTCAGGAAAATAGTTTTCACCCGCCGCAAAAGCGTCTTCTTCCTCGTGGGCGTAGCGGTAGTTTTTGCCATAGTCCAGCTCTTTCATGAGCTTGGTGGGTGCATTGCGCAAGTGCATGGGCACGGGGCGTGTGCCGTCTTTCTTGATCAGGGCTTTAGCCTCGTTAAAGGCTTTGTAGACAGCGTTGGATTTTGGCGCGACGGCCAGATAAATCACGCATTCAGCCAGTGCCAGTTCACCTTCAGGTGAACCCAGCCGTTCATACACATCGGCAGCGGCGACAGCGATGCTCAGGGCGCGCGGGTCGGCCAGGCCAATGTCTTCACTGGCCATGCGAATCAGGCGGCGGGCCATGTACTTGGGCTCTGCACCACCGTCGAGCATGCGCATGAACCAGTACAGCGCGGCATCCGGGTCAGAGCCGCGCACGGATTTGTGCAGGGCTGAGATGGTGTCGTAAAAAACTTCGCCGCCCTTGTCGTAGCGGCGCATTTTCTCACCCAGTACCTTCAACAGCCACGCGTCAGTCACGTCAGTGATCACGCCGGATTTATCATTGCCAGCGGCCACTGCCAGCGATTCGAGCGTGTTCAGTAGTCGCCGCGCATCGCCATCGGCATAGGCTACAAGCCGGTCAATGGCCTCAGGCGCTACTTTATCAATAGCTGCTAGCTCACGCTTTTTAATGGCTAAAGCTACTATTTCCTTCAAATCTTGTTCACAAAGTGGTTGCAGCACATACACCGCAGCCCGTGACAACAAAGCAGAGTTGACTTCAAAGGACGGGTTTTCAGTCGTTGCGCCAATGAAGGTGAAGAGCCCGCTTTCAACATGCGGCAGAAAGGCGTCTTGCTGACTTTTGTTAAAGCGATGTACCTCGTCGACAAATACGATCGTCCGTTTGCCTTCCCCCTGCCCCAGCCACACATTGGCCTGCTCAACCGCTTCACGAATGTCTTTGACCCCACCCAGCACCGCCGACATGGTGATGAAGTGCGCATCAAAACTGCTGGCCATCAACCGGGCGATGGAGGTCTTGCCCACGCCCGGTGGCCCCCACAAAATGCAGCTGTGTGGCTGGCCTGATTCAAAGGCGATGCGAAGCGGCATGCCTTCGCCGAGCAAATGCTGCTGGCCAATCACCTCGCCCAAAGTTTTTGGCCGCAGGCGCTCTGCCAGTGGAATATTTATTTTTTTGGCAGCGCCCGTGGCCATGGCACAAAGTTATTGACGACTGACATCCGCACCGGCTGGCGGCTTGAACTGAAAGCTGGCCGCTGAGAGACTGGGGTTGACCTCAAAGGCACTGAAGGTCATGACTGAAAGCTGGCCAAAACTGTCGAGAATTTCCAGCATCGCCAGTTCACTGCCCTTTTCAGAGGCTTTGATGCCGACCGTGATACTTTGCAGCTGGCCATCTTTTGTTCTGGGTACAGCTTTGACCCACTGAAGCCCTGATTTTTCAGGCAACGCCGATAAAACAAAATCAGCCTGCAAACCTTTCAAATCAGCAGCAGCGGCAATGACGGCAGCGGGCGTGCCATTGAGAACTTGCGACAGCTTGCGCGCTGTGACCTGGTTTAAATCCACATCATGCAGCCACAGGGTTTGCCCGTCAGACACGATGGCTTGCTCGAACGGTTTTTTGTACAAAAACTTGAAACGGTTGGGCCGAAAAAACTCGAAGGTACCTGTCGACGTTTTGACCTTGGGGGTTTGGCCTTCTTTGGCGGGACTGGTGACGACTTGAGTAAAGGACGCACGACCACTTTTAGTGGTTTTAACAAAGTTTTCGAGATCTTTCAGGGCTGCAGCCCCTTGTTCCTGAGCGCAAGCAGCTACCGAAATAATAGCAAAAAACGATCCTAATAAAAGCTTTGAAAAATCAGATGTTTTGAATATGGTCATCGTAAAAGTGTCCCATTGAGATGCAGCGCAGTGTGTCGTCATTCAGCCCGTGCAGGGACAAGAATTTCCCGCTGACCGCTGCCCGACATGGCGCTGATCAAACCCGCTTTTTCCATCTCTTCGAGCATGCGGGCTGACCGGTTATAGCCAATTTTCAAATGCCGTTGAACCAGTGAAATCGAAGCCTTGCGGTTCTTCAAAACAATTTCAACGGCCTGGTCATACATGGGGTCTTTATCGCCACCTGCCTCAGACAAGTCACCTCCCAGGTCACCGCCCTCACCATCGGCAACGCCGCCTTCAAGGATTCCATCAATGTAATTCGGCTCGCCTTGTTCCTTTAAATACGCGACCACCCGATGCACTTCGTCGTCGCTTACAAAAGCACCATGCACCCGAATTGGAAAACCCGTGCCGCTGGGCATATACAGCATGTCACCCATCCCCAGCAGAGCTTCTGCGCCCATCTGATCGAGGATGGTGCGGCTATCAATTTTGCTGCTGACCTGAAACGACAGACGTGTCGGAATGTTGGCTTTGATCAAACCAGTGATCACGTCCACACTGGGGCGCTGCGTGGCCAATATCAGGTGAATACCTGCAGCGCGTGCCTTTTGCGCCAGCCGGGCGATCAACTCTTCAATCTTTTTACCGACCACCATCATCAAATCGGCCAGCTCGTCAATCACAACAACAATATAGGGCAAGCGATCCAGGGGCTCGGGCTGGTCTGGTGTCAGGCTGAAGGGGTTACCTATCAGCTCGCCTTTGGCTTTGGCATCATCAATTTTGACGTTGTAACCCGCCAAGTTGCGCACACCCATCTTGCTCATCAACTTATAGCGCTTTTCCATCTCGGCGACGCACCAGTTCAGGCCGTGTGCAGCCTGGCGCATGTCCGTGACGACCGGGCACAGCAGGTGCGGAATGCCTTCGTAAACGCTCATCTCCAGCATCTTGGGGTCAATCAGCAGAAGGCGTACATCGCGCGCATCGGCTTTGTACAAAAGGCTCAAAATCATGGCATTGATACCGACGGATTTTCCCGAACCCGTGGTGCCCGCCACAAGACAGTGCGGCATTTTGGCCAGGTCTGCCACCACGGCGTGGCCGGCGATGTCTTTGCCCAAACCCATGGTCAGCAGGCTCTTGGCTTCGTTGTAAACCTGTGAGCCCAGAATTTCACTGAGCTTGATGGACTGGCGTTTGGCATTGGGCAGCTCAAGCGCCATGTAGTTTTTGCCAGGAATGGTTTCAATCACACGGATAGATACCAGGCTGAGCGCGCGCGCCAGGTCTTTGGCCAGCCCGACCACCTGCGAGCCTTTGACGCCTGTGGCAGGTTCGATCTCATAACGGGTAATCACTGGGCCAGGTGCAGCGGCCACCACACGCACCTCAACGCCAAAATCCTTGAGCTTTTTCTCGATCAGGCGCGAAGTCATTTCCAGCGTTTCGGGCGCAACACCCTCCTGCTTTGAAAGCGCGCCGTCCAGCAAATCAACCTGCGGCAATTTGGAATCGGGCAAGTCTTTAAAGAGCGGTTTTTGCCGCTCTTTGATAACTCGCTCGCTTTTCGGAATATCCACAAACGTGGGCTCAATCAGCACGGGTACAGGGTGGTGCTCTTCAATCTCGATGCGCTCATCGATCAAGATATCCTCACGTTCCTTGGCGGCTTTTTTACCGACTGCCAAGTCTTCTGCAATCTCACGCTTTTCGCGGCGCGATTCAATCAGGTTGCTGATCCACTCTCCAAGGCGTTGGGCGGTGTGTGCCCATGAAAAGCCAAAGACGGTTGACGCTGCCATCACGCCCAAGGCAATCAGCACCAGGCCAGAACCCGCAAAGCCCAGCCACTTGACGCCCGCGCTGCCTACCAAAAAACCCAATGCCCCACCTGCATGGTCTGGAAGGCGCGCCTCGAACCGGTACAAACGCGACCATTCAAGCCCACAGCTGGCCGCTACCAACAAAAGCAGCGCCAGCCAAAACTTGATGCGCTGGCCACGCGCAGGCTCGCCTTGCAATGCATCGGCACGTAACCACTGCGCAAGCGCAGCAAGCCAGACAGACAAACCCGCAGCCAGCAGCCACCAGACAGAAAATCCGAGCAAAAAATAACTCGCGTCGGCCAAATAAGCGCCCAGTTTGCCGCCCCAGTTGTGGATGCCACTTTGAGCGGCACCCAAAGCCTGCGCGTTTCCAGATGTTGACCATGCTGCATCTTGGGACGCATAACTGATCAGAGCCAACAGCCAGAAAAGCAGACCCAACAGGCCGAGAATCAGTCCAACCTCTTGCGTAAAGCGGCGAACGCCACCGGGGGCTTCAGCGGTTGTAGAATTTTTTGTATTCAGGGTGTCGAGTGAATAAGTCATGGCCTGCGTTAGCTTACCGCAGATAGACCGGCCAAGCGCTATTCAAGAGAATTCAAGCGCTCTTTGACCACCATCGAACCATCGCTTCGGGTTTCGATAAAACCGCGCTCTTCCAGGTCTTTCATCACGCGGCTGACCATTTCACGCGAAGCGCCGACCATTTTGGCCAAGTCCTGGCGCGACACCTTGTCGCGAATAACAGCATCCCCCTGATTATCAACCACCGCAAATTCCAGCAGCGCCCGGGCTACCCGTCCATACACATCCATCAGCGCAAGTGATTCAATTTTTCGATCGGCGTGGCGCAGGCTCTGCACCAGCCCCTTCATCACGGCGTAGGCCATCGATGAATTTTCAGGCAGGCAGCGGGCAAACTCAAGCCGGCCCAGTATCAGCACATCGGTTTGAACCTCAGCCCGAACAGTGGCGGAATGCGGTTCGTTGTCGATCAGGCTCATCTCGCCGATATAGTCGCCTGGCTGCAAAGTTGCCAAAATCACTTCTCGGCCACGCAAATCTGTCGTGACAACGCGGGCTCTGCCAGTCAGAATAATAGCCAGCGAATTTGATTTTTTGCCCTGCTCAACAATCGCTTCACCGCGCTTGAATCGGAATTTGACAACTGCCTCTGCCACCGACTCGGCCTGACTGGCAGTGAGCATTGAAAACAGTGGGACTCTGCGGATCAGTTCAAGGTTGGACACCATCGTTGACATTGCTTTTCTCCTCTAACCCCCATGCATTGAGGGCAAACTCAAATCCCTACAATAGCTTTGAACAGCTTATTTTGTAGAAGTCCCAATCAATTAAATGAACTTCGGGCAACTGCTTTAACTTAATTTTCTTTCGACTCCCATTCAAGTTTTCATCCATGAAACATTCAAAAGTTCTGATCTTGGGTTCAGGCCCTGCAGGTTACACAGCAGCCGTTTACGCAGCACGCGCCAATCTGAACCCGGTGCTCATAACCGGCATTGCACAAGGTGGCCAGCTCATGACCACCACCGATGTTGACAACTGGCCTGCTGACGCGCAGGGTGTGCAGGGGCCTGAGCTGATGCAGCGTTTTTTGGAGCATGCCGAGCGCTTCAAAACCGAGATTATTTTTGACCACATTCATACAGTCGATTTTTCAAAACGTCCTTTCATACTGACGGGCGACAGCGGCGTTTACACCTGCGATTCACTGATCATTTGCACGGGCGCATCGGCCAAATATCTGGGCCTTGAGAGCGAGACCGCTTTCATGGGTCGGGGTGTGTCCGGTTGCGCAACCTGCGACGGTTTCTTTTATCGCGAACAAGAGGTGTGCGTGGTCGGAGGCGGCAACACAGCAGTTGAAGAGGCGCTGTATTTGTCCAACATCGCGAGCAAGGTGTACCTGGTGCATCGCCGTGACAAGTTCAAGGCCGAGGCGATCCTGGTAGACAAGCTGAACGAAAAAATTGCCGCAGGCAAGATCGTGCTGAAATCATTCAATACTCTGGACGAAGTGCTGGGTGATGCAGGCGGCGTGACAGGGGTGCGCCTGAAAAGCACGACCGACGGATCAACTCAGGACATTGCGCTCAAAGGCTGCTTTATTGCGATCGGCCATCAGCCCAATACCGACATCTTTACTGGCCAGCTTGACATGAAAGGGGGCTACATCATTACCAAAACCGGGCTTGACGGGTTTGCCACCATGACCAGCGTGCCGGGCGTGTTTGCAGCGGGCGATGTACAGGATCATATTTACCGCCAGGCCATTACCAGCGCGGGCACGGGCTGCATGGCGGCACTCGATGCGCAGCGGTTTCTGGAGCAAAACGCATAAAAGCTTATGCGTTGGCCTGAATTTCAGGCTATAATTTGAGGCTTCGCTGGAAAAACCTATGTGTTCTTCCGCATCCGATTTTATTTTTTACGGAGAGTGCTCATGGCACGCGTCTGTCAGGTAACGGGCAAAGGCCCGATGGTAGGAAACAATGTTTCCCATGCCAACAACAAAACCAAGCGCCGGTTCATGCCTAACCTGCAATACCGCCGCTTTTGGGTCGAAACCGAAAACCGTTGGGTGCGCTTGCGCATCACCAGCGCGGGTTTGCGTTTGATCGACAAAAAAGGCATCGACGCGATCCTGGTGGATCTTCGTGCCCGTGGCGAAGTTTAAGGAATAATCATGGCTAAAGGCGCACGCGAAAAAATCAAGCTGGAATCAACCGCCGGCACTGGTCACTTTTACACGACCACCAAAAACAAGAAAACCACGCCCGACAAAATGCTGATCATGAAGTTTGATCCTAAAGCTCGCAAACATGTGGAATATAAAGAAATCAAGCTGAAATAACGCACCCTGAACAAAAAACCGCTGGCAGAAATGCACAGCGGTTTTTTTATGTCTGTCGTTATTTTAAGTCACAAAAAAGCCGTCCCGGCAAAGCACCAGGACGGCTTTCAATGACGAATGAGCTTAGGCTTTGGCGGCGCGCAGCTTCAAAGAGAATTCATTAAGCGCTGCAATACCGCTTTGTTCAGCACGGTTGCACCAACCTTGCAAGTCAACTGTGAGCTGCTCACGTGATGCCGAGGTGGTCAACCACATTTGGCGCAACTCTTCACGCATGATGACCATCTTGTCAAGCACTGGGTGCTCGGCTCTCGCTTGCGCCAACTGAGGCTTGGCCGAAGCGGGCACCTTGTCGTCGTCACGATGGAGCCAGCGGTTGGCGGCACGCAAAACAGATGAATCGGCATTTTTGGATTTAAGGTTGGCAACTTCTGCCTTGCCAGCATCGCGCAGTGCACGTGCAAAACCAGCCATGACTTCGTACCTGTGCGCGATCAGCGCCTCCAGCGTTTTTTCATCTGCAACAGGGGCAATGGTTCCCAGTTGAAGCTTGGGCGGCACTTTTTTGACTTTGGCCAAACCCACCATTTCAAGCGCCCTAATGTAACCCCAGCCAATGTCAAACTCATAGCGCTTGACAGAAAATTTGGCAGATGTGGGATAGGTGTGATGGTTGTTGTGGAGCTCTTCGCCGCCAATCATGATGCCCCAGGGCGAAATGTTGGTGCTGGCATCAGGCGCCTCAAAATTACGGTAACCCCAGTAGTGACCGATGCCGTTGATGATGCCGGCGGCTGTCACGGGGATCCACATCATCTGAACTGCCCATACTGCCAGGCCAGCAGCGCCGAACAAGGCAAGGTTGATGATCATCATCAAACCCACGCCCTGCCAGCTGTAGCGTGTGTACAGATTGCGCTCAATCCAGTCATTTGGTGTGCCATGGCCATACTTGGACATGGTTTCCTTGTTCTTGCTTTCGGCGCGGTACAACTCGGCACCTTGCCAAAATACTTTTTTGATGCCGTGAGCCTGTGGGCTGTGCGGGTCATCCACGGTTTCGCATTTGGCGTGGTGCTTGCGGTGGATGGACACCCACTCTTTGATCACCTGACCTGTGCCCAGCCAGAGCCAGAGCCGGAAAAAGTGCGACGGCAACGCATGCAGATCCATGGCGCGGTGCGCCTGATGACGGTGCAGGTAAATGGTCACACTTGCAATGGTGATATGGGTTGTCACCAGCGCGTACAGAACGATTTGCCACCAGCTCGCTGCCAGCAGGCCATGCGCCAACCAGTCCAGTGCGGCATCAAACAAGATCATAAAAATCCTTTAAACAATCCATCAACTTACAAAAAGCCAACCTTGTTTGAAGTCGCATTTGGGCGCTTCAAACAAGGTTTAAGCAAGCCTCTATTCTATGCGCATCAGTACAAAACGCAAAGCCTGAACAAGTAGCCAGGTAATTCCAGAATATTTGGCAAAATTCAGGCAAAAATCATTAACGTCTATCTATTTGTAGTTAAAGTCTGTTAAAAATGTCACGACTTCTGCCAAACCGCCGCAAAGAAACCATCTGTCTGGTGCAGGTAAGGCCATAGACGCAGATAGGGGCCACTGCATAGTTTTGCTGCATTTTCAACACCAGCATGCGTCAATAAAGGCGCCACTTCGAGGACGATAAAGTCTTTGTTAGCAGTTGTAAACGCTTCAGCAATTGCCTCGTTTTCTTCGCGCAAAATGCTGCAGGTGGCATAAACCAGCCTGCCGCCGGGCTTCAAAAGCCGCGCAGCGCTCTGCAAGATGGCCGTTTGTTTGGCCACCAGTTCTTCAATCGCCTTGGGGGTTTGCCGCCACTTCAAATCTGGGTTGCGCCGCAAAGTACCCAGGCCAGAGCAAGGCGAATCGACCAGCACCCGGTCAATTTTGCCTGCCAGGCGCTTGATGCGGTCGTCGCGTTCATGCGCAATGGCCACTGGATGCACGTTTGACAAGCCGCTACGCGCCAGCCTGGGCTTGAGCGCCGCCAGCCTATGACCAGAGGTGTCAAACGCATACAAGCGGCCAGTGCTGCGCATCATGGCACCGATGGCCAATGTTTTGCCGCCTGCACCCGCGCAAAAGTCCACCACCATTTCGCCCCGCTTGGCCTCTAGCAGCAGCGCCAGCAATTGCGAGCCTTCGTCCTGCACTTCAATGGCGCCGCGCGTGAATGCATCGAGCTTGCCTAACTGCGACTTGTCAGCCAGCCGCAGCCCCCAAGGCGAATAAGGTGTTGCCTCAGTCTTCAAGCCTGCCTTGCTGAGTTCCTTTTGAATGTCAGCGCGCTTGTCTTTGAGCGTGTTGACCCGTAAATCCAGCCCGGCAGGCGCATTCAAGCTTTCAACCAGTGGCCAAAAATCATCCCCCAGCTGCGTTTTGAGGGGCTCAACCAGCCAGTTGGGCAGGTTGTGGCGGTGCAGCTCCATCAGGTCTTCAGTTTTGACCTGGTCACAGCGCTTGAGCCAGTCGATTTCCTGGTCTGTCAACGCCGCCGTTAAAAAGTCACGCTCTGCTGCAAAGCCAAGAATCGCCAACCTGCGCTCCGGCGCACCATGGCCGTGCTGTGCAAAATAGGTGTAAAGGTTTTTCTTGCGCAGCACGTTGTAAACGGTTTCCGCTAGCGTGGCACGCTCACGCGGCCCCAAGCGAAACTCGCGGAAATACTTCGACAACATCATGTCGGCGGGCTGGTCAAATTTGAGAACGTGCTTGAGTAAATCAGAACAACTGTCGAGAAGGGCTTTAGGATGCATAACCTCTATTGTCCCATCACCCCCTGTTTAACCCTTATGTCTGAACAACTTCCACTTTTAGTCACAACTCCACCCGGCCTGTACAAACACTACAAAGGCATGCTGTATGAAGTCATTGGCACGGTGCGGCACAGTGAAGATTTAAGCCCCATGACGCTGTACCGCGCGCTGTATGGGGAGCATGGCCTGTGGGTGCGGCCTGCCGCGATGTTCAATGAAGAGGTGGTGATTGATGGTGTGCGCCAGCCGCGCTTCACCCGGCAAGCCGATAAATAGACGCCGTCACCGATAATCACGGGTTATGCCCGAAATTACTGAAATAGAAAAACAGGTCAAACGCCGCCGCACGTTTGCCATCATCTCCCACCCCGACGCGGGCAAGACCACGCTGACTGAAAAGCTCCTGCTGTTCTCGGGCGCTATTCAGATTGCGGGCAGCGTCAAAGCCCGCAAAGCCGCACGCCATGCGACGTCCGACTGGATGGAAATTGAAAAGCAGCGGGGGATTTCTGTCGCGTCGTCCGTCATGCAGATGGAGTACCGCGATTGCGTCATCAATCTGCTGGACACCCCTGGCCACCAGGACTTTTCTGAAGACACATACCGCGTTTTAACGGCCGTTGACGCCGCACTGATGGTGATTGACGCCGCCAATGGCGTGGAGCCGCAAACCCGCCGCCTGCTGCAAGTCTGCCGGGCACGCGGCACGCCGATTCTTACCTTTGTCAACAAGATGGACCGCGAGGTGCAAGACCCGATGACGGTGATGGACGAGATAGAGCGCGAGCTGGGCATGGCGGTGGTGCCGTTTACCTGGCCTGTCGGCATGGGCAAGCTGTTCCACGGCGTGTATGACCGCCGCGAAGACCGGATGCGGGTGTTCAGCCCTGGTGAGGACAAGGCCGGGGGCGATGATGAAATTCTGGCGGGGTTGAACAATGCCGAGGCTGCCAAACGCTTTGGCGCCGAATATGAACAAGCCAAAGGCGAGATTGAACTGGTCGCCGGCGCAACACCTGAGTTTGACCGAACGCTGTTTTTGGCGGGCAAACAAACACCGATGTTCTTCGGCTCGGCCATCAACAATTTCGGCGTGCAGGAAGTACTGGACGCACTGGTCGATTTGGCGCCCGCCCCCGCAGACCGCACCGCCATGCAGCGCGTGGTTCACCCTGAAGAGAAAAAATTCTCCGGTGTCGTCTTCAAAATACAGGCCAATATGGACCCAGCGCACCGCGACCGCATCGCGTTTTTACGCGTTGCCAGCGGCGAGTTCACACGCGGTATGCGGCTCAAGGTGGTTCGCAGCGGCAAGGAGCTCCGCCCTAACACGGTGGTCAGCTTCATGAGCCAGCGCAGGGAGTTGCTGGACACCGCCTTTGCGGGCGACATCATCGGCATCCCCAACCACGGCGTGCTGCAACTGGGCGACACACTGACCGAAGGCGAAGCGCTGCAATTTACCGGCCTGCCGTTTTTTGCACCTGAGATGTTCCGCGCGGTTGAAGTCGCTGACCCGCTGCGTACCAAGCAATTGCGGGCTGGTTTGACGCAACTGGGCGAAGAAGGCGCGATTCAGGTCTTTCGCCCCATCGCTGGTTCATTGCTGCTGCTGGGCGCTGTCGGCCAGTTGCAGTTTGAAGTGGTCGCGCACCGGCTGGAGCATGAATACGGCGTCAAAGCCCGCATCATGCCCAGCAATTTCAACCTGGCCCGCTGGGTAACCTGCGACGAGCCGAATGAGCTGAAAAAATTCATGGACGCCAACGCCCACCGCGTGGCGCTCGATGCTGTCGACGCACCGACGTTGCTGGTTGACCACAGCGCCACGCTACGTGCCGTAGAGCAGCAATGGCCCAAAATCAAGTTCCATGCGCTGCGTGAGCATGCCGGGCTGGTGTTTCAGGCCAAAATGTGAGTTTTGCGGTATTTTTTGCCGTTTTTAAGGGTATTTAAGTGCTGCAAGCCAATGGAATCGGGCGCAATCAGCTATAACTTTAATAGCGTATATTAACCACCATGAAAACCCTCCGCATAGGCGCTGGCGCTGGTTATTCCGGTGACCGCATTCCCCCGGCCATTGAGCTGGCTGAAAAAGGCCAACTGGATTACCTGGTGTTTGAATGCCTGGCCGAGCGCACCATTGCGCTGGCGCAATTGCAGCGCAGCCAGGACGCGCGTCTGGGCTTTGACGCGCTGCTGGCCGCGCGCATGCGGGCCGTGCTGCCGGCCTGCATGGCACAGGGTGTGAAGATCGTCAGCAACATGGGCGCAGCGAATCCGTTAGCCGCCGGGCATGAAGTGATTCGGGTGGCACGCGAACTGCGGCTTGAAAAGCTCAAAGTTGCAGTGGTTGTGGGTGACGATGTGCTGGTGAAAATTCATGGTCAAGACTTGCCGCTGATGGACAGTGATGGCTCGCTCGCGTCCCTGGGGGATGCCATCATTTCAGCCAATGCCTACATCGGCGCACAGGGCATCGTTGATGCGCTGGCGCAGGGCGCGGATGTCGTCATCACAGGCCGCGTGGCTGACCCGGCGCTGTTTTTAGCCCCTCTGATTCATGAATTTGGCTGGGCGATGGATGACTGGGACAGACTAGGCAAAGGCACTGTCGTCGGGCATTTGCTGGAATGCGCGGGCCAAGTCACGGGCGGCTATTTTGCCGACCCTGGCTTTCGCGACGTACCCGATTTGGCCAGGCTGGGCTTTCCACTGGCAGAGGTTGCCAGTGATGGCCGCGCCGTCATTACCAAGGTCGAGGGCTCTGGTGGCTGCGTGACGTTTCAGACCTGTGTATCGCAACTGCTGTATGAAATTGAAAATCCGGCAGCCTATTTGCAGCCGGATGTGGTGGCCGACTTTTCAAACGTCACGCTGACGCAAATTGGCCCCGACCGCGTTCGGGTCGATGGCGCCACGGGCCGGCAACGGCCTGACCAGCTGAAGGTCACGGTGGGCCACCGCGATGGTTTTATGGGCGAAGGACAAATCTCGTATGCCGGCCTGGGCGCGCAGGCGCGGGGGCAACTCGCTTTGGACGTGCTGCAAATTCGGCTGGCTGATGTCAAGGCGCTGGACAGCCGGTTTGAGCTGATGGGCGTCAATGCGATTCATGGTCAAGCTTTGGCCGACGGTTATGAACCGTATGAAGTCCGCGCACGCGCCGCCGTGCGTGTTGCCTCCCGGCAGGACGCCGAACGCATTGGACATGAAGTCGAAGCCCTGTACCTGAATGGCCCGGCCAGCGGGGGTGGCGTGACGCAGTCGGTGCGCGAGGTGATAGCCGCCGCGTCGGTGCTGATCCCGCGTGAGTGGGTGCAAACATCTGTGACCATGCTGGAGGTTTAATGTCCACAAAAGTACTGCTCAGAGACATCGCTTATTCCCGCTCTGGTGACAAAGGCAACCGCTCCACGCTGTCAGTAATTACGTATGACTTCAAGCACTTTGCAACGATTGAACGCGCTGTGACAGCCGCGCAGGTGAAATTGCATTACTCGGGCATCGTCAAAGGGGATGTCGAGCGCTACGCACTGCCCCAGCTTGGAGCATTAAACTTCGTGATGCATGAAGCCTTGGGCGGCGGCGTGACCCGATCGCTTTGCCTGGACGCCCATGGCAAATGTCTGGGCTCTGCCATACTGAGCATGACGATAGACATGACACTTTTTTGAGCTTAAATTTTCGAATAACTTTTAACAGGAGACATCTCATGAAATTCAAACTGCTGCTGATTGCAGCTTTAACCACCGTGTCCTTCACGGCTTTCGGCCAGGCCTACCCCAACAAACCCATCAAGGCCATCGTGCCGTTTGCCGCAGGCAGTGCCACCGACCAGATTGGTCGAGCCTTCGTCGCCAAAATGAGCGAAACGCTTGGCCAGACCATCGTGATTGAAAACAAGCCGGGCGTTAACGGCATGCTCGGTGCTGATGCGGTGGCCAAGTCGCCCGCCGATGGGTACACGATTCTGATTGGCACCAACAGCACCAACGCGGCGCTGAAAAGCCTGATGAAAAAGCTGCCTTACGACCAGGACACCGCCTTCACGCCGCTGGGTTACATGGGCTCCGTACCACTGATCATTGCGGTCAACAACGACGTTCCGGCCAAAACCCTGCGCGAGCTGGTCACGCTGGGAAAGTCCAAGTCTGGTTTGATCACTGCCGCAAGCGCCAGCACGTCGCAGCTGGTGTCGTCTGAAATGCTGGCCAGCATGGCTGGCATGCAGTTCACCAGCGTGCCGTACAAAAGCGGCCTTGCCGCCATGACCGACCTGATTGGCGGGCAAGTCATGCTGTTTTCAGCTGACTTTGCGGTCATGCTGCCGCAGGTCAAAGGCGGCAAGATTCGCGGCCTGGCAGTTACATCGACAAAGCGCTCACCGGCCATCCCCGAACTGCCCACCGTCAATGAAGCGCTGGGTTTGAAAGACTACGAGCTGATTGCCTACTTTGCCATGTTTGCACCCGCGGGCACGCCGCCAGACGTTGTGACCAAACTCAACCAGGCCATCAACGCCGCCGCGCAAAGCAAAGACATTCAGGAAAAGTTTGCAGCCATTGGCTTTGCGGTCGAGCCCGGCACACCTGAGGCATTGGCTCAGCGCAGCAAACTTGAAACCGCCAAGTGGGCCAAGGCAATTGCAGACGCGAAGATAGAACCGCAGTAACTTTTAAGGCCAGCAGCCGCTGGCCTTTTTTTTAATGGCTGTCCCGAGTCAAGCGTTCTGCAAAAGAAATGCCGATGGCTGACAACACAAAGGTAAAGTGAATCACAGCCACCATGGTCACGATCTGAATGTTTTCAAGCGTCAGGTCACCGCTAAGATAAGTTTTGAGCGCGTGCACGCCTGAAATCGAAATAATTGCAAAGGCCAGCTTGAGCTTGAGGTTGTAGGTATTGACATGGTCCAGCCAGTCGGGCTTTTTCATGTCTTTGGCATCAAAGTGGCCGGTGGTCACAAACAGCGACACACCCGCCAGCGCCACCACCCACACCAGCTGCGCCACCATGGTCATGTCAACCAGCTCCAGCACCTTGATGATGAGGTCAATCTTTTCCAGATTTCCATACAGCAGCGTCATCATCAGCTTGTAGCTCTCAAACAGAAATTTGCCCAGAATGCCAAAAATGATAGCCACCAGACCCACATAAAAAAACAGCATCATGAACCGCATGCCGTAAAGCAATGAACCAACGCTTGCGAGAATTTTTTCCATCGCTTTGTACCTTGAGGGACTTGCAGAATTCCGCAAGCCAGCCGAATTAACCGCTACGTGAGGTAAAAAAAGTTGCGGGCACCGCCTAAAAGGCTGCAAGATCAGGGTATTGAATCATGAACTTGGTGAGCGCCCAT
>JBILXX010000084.1:0-15288 GCA_044378095.1 Polaromonas sp. | reverse complement strand
AGTAGCTTGGCTGAAATTTGCGGCTGTGCCGATTTGCCGCTGACAGCGGACTTGGTTGTAGTGCGGGGCATGTAACTCCTTTGGGGGAATGGTATGCCTCAAACACAAAATTTCTGACAGGCTCGTTGACGCAAACTGGCACCCGCAGCCACATGAATCGGGTTAGCCAGATCATCAAAAGCCGGATTACCCGTCACAACCACTTGAGATTCCCCTCGCCCAGAAGACAAAAGAAAGTGTTTGACCGACTCATTGAGGACACACACTTTGTCGGCATAGTCTGGCTCGCCAATCCATTTGACTTCATCGAGGCAGAAAAGATCAACAAGACAAACAGAAGGCAAGCTCAGTGAACGGGCCGCCATGATGGCCGCTCGCTCGGCACGCGGGGAGTTCGTGGCTACTACCAAAGATGGAGCGAGTTGTTTGACGATACGCTGCAAGGTAGCTACAGGTAAAAACGCCTGTCGGCCCGTCAACTGGTACTGACGTTCTGCCTCTTCGTGGCCAACTCTAAGTGCCAGCTCCTGATAGGACAACCCAAGATAAGCGGCAGATTCCTCGGGATCCGCTATCGGGTCAGGCATAGCGCGCATCAGGCGCTGGCCATGCATGACAGCATCTTCATCTGCACGGTCGCTATCCCTCAGAAAGTTTTTGAACTGCAACAGCTCTAGCCCTGCCTCACGCACAACAGTGGCAGCCGTCGTCAATGCAAGCACCAGCGGTTCAGCCAAACCTGCATGCGCCAGCGCTTTGGCGACAGGAATCACCATGCGAACATGGCCGCTGCCATAGGTCACAAACAAAACCCTTTTCATTGGCTAGCCGCCCTTGTGCAACATAGCACGCGTTGCAAAGTCAGATCACAAACAAAATCACAAGCAGAGGCCACTCAGAAAAAATCAACGTAACGGCGAAACTCTGCGGGCGAAACATTCAGCATCAGCTCATCGCATTCAGCACGCTTGATGACGCAAAATTCTTTGACGAAAGCCGCCCCGAAACCTGCGGTCAGTACCTCATCGGACTGCAAAGCCTCAAGCGCATCAGGCAAAGACCCTGGCAAGCGGGCAATGCCCCTGCTGGTCAGCTCGGCCAGACTGAGCTGGTACAGGTTGTCGTTGCACGGCTCACCCGGGTCCAGCTTGCGGCGGATACCGTCCAGCCCGGCATGGATGATGGCAGCGGTCAGCAAATACGGGTTGGCGGCTGCGTCGGGCACTCGCAGTTCCAGTCGGCCACCAGGGCCACGTACAAAGGCCGTACGGTTGTTGTTACCGTAGGCGATATTGACAGGTGCCCAAGTCGCACCAGAGCGTGAGCCGCACGAGACCAGGCGCTTATACGAGTTCACGCAAGGCGCAGCAATCGCCGTCAGACCGCGTGCGTGGGCCATCAGGCCACCGAGGAAGTGATAAGCCATGGGACTCAGACCCAAGCCGCGTTTGTCAGATGCATCCTCAAAGGCGTTGTCACCGATTTTTTTGCCCGCCGACATGTGCATGTGCAGGCCACTGCCAGAACGCTCGGCGAATGGCTTAGGCATAAAGGAACACAGCATGCCGTGTTTTTTGGCAATGGCTTGTGCTGCCATTTTGAAAAAGGTCAGGTTGTCTGCCGTGCGCAGGCCATCGGCGTAGGTGAAGTTCATCTCAAACTGGCCATTTGCATCTTCATGGTCGATCTGGTAAACATCGATATCTGCGGCTGAAAGCGCAGAACGTAATTCCATCAAAAATTCTGACACGGCCGACAGATGACGAAAATCGTAGCAAGGCTTGTCAAGGGATTCAGAGTCGGTTGCGACAGCGTAGCTGCCCGTCTGGTCTTTGCGCAACAAGAAAAATTCTGGTTCCAACCCAGAGAAAAACTCCAGACCCGTGACCCCGCGAAAATCGGCAAGTGCTTTTTTAGCGATTACGCGCGAATCCAGTGCATGCGGCTTGCCCTGCACGTGGCCGTCGCAGGTCACAACCGCTGTGCCTGGCATCCAGGGCACGGGACGCGTATCCTTTTGATCTCCAATCGCCATGAACTCAGCGCCGTTCGGCCCTATACCCATACCAGCTATTGCAAAACCTGCAAAACCTGCGCCTGAGGTGAAGATCATGTCCTTGTGTTCGGCAGGCACCAGCTTGGCCTTTGTACGACCGTGAATATCAACGAATTGGGCAAGGTAGTAGTCGAATTCAGTCATGTGCCTTTACCTCTGAGTTAATCTCGTTTTTATTGTTGAGGGAAAAATTCTTGCAGCCACAGTTTGGTCATCAGCAGCGTGCGCAATTGCTTGGTGTGGTTGTGCAGGCCGCTGCGGTGCTCTTCAAGCATAACTTGCAGTTCGTTGGCATCAAACCGTCCGCCATCGGGCAGCGCCAGCACATCACGCGCCCACTGGAACAGCGGGCCTTTGATCCACTCGCCAATGGGCAACGTGGGCATGGTTTTGGGGCGGAACACAAAGTCGTGGTCGAAATAACGTGTGGCAGCCTCTTTTAAAAAATGCTTGCCAATACCGTTTTTAAACTTTGATGTGATCGGTAACCTGGCAAACATCTCGCTCACGCGGTGATCCAGGAATGGCGCGCGCCCTTCAATCGAAAAACAGGCACCCATGCGGTCACCCTTGACCGAGTTGTTGCCTGGCATCAGCGAGTTCAATTCGTAAGCTGCGATCTGCTCCATCGGCTCCAGGTCTGCAAACGGTTGCACGATGTCTAAAAACTTGTCCATAGCGCGCTGGGTGTGCGGTAAAAACGCCGGGCTCATCATGCGCTGACGGTCTTTTTCAGTGGTGTAGCTGATCAAATCAAAGTAGCTGCGCATGGAAAAATTAGCCCGGGTCATGCTGGAGAAAAATTGCTCGTTGTGCCTGAAGCCCAGCATCACTTCATCCGGCCCGTCACCGGTGAACATGACGATTTTGCCCTGCTTGTGGGCTTGGCGTGACAACAAATAAAACAAAAAGAACGAGAAATCACCGTGCGGCTGCTCGGCATGGCGCACCACCGACTGCGCAATTTCAGGAATGTTGGCAGGGGTGATGTCCAGAGCATTCAAATTGATGTTCAGCTCTGAAGCAACGCGCTGCGCGTACGTAAATTCAGAAAACCCTTTGTCTTCAATCCGCAGGCCAATCGCATCGAGCTGCGGGCGGTTCCACTGCGGTACCAGGCGTGACGCGATGACGGATGAATCCACACCACCACTCAAAAACAAACCACCATCCACATCAAAACGCATTTGCAGCTTGATGGCTTCGTCAATCGCTTGCTCCAGCTCTTCCTGGCTGGCGTCAACACGCTCGCCGCTCAGCGGCCATTCCCAGTAGCGCTGCGGCTCTGAAAAGTGCCCATTGCCGTAGCGCATGAAGGTACCCGGCGGCAGATGCCGAATGCCCTCAAAACAGGTTTCGGGCGGTGGGCAATAGTTGAACGAGAACACATGGCCCAAGGCCGCGTCATTGACTTTTCGCTCAAACTTGGGCAACGCAAGAATGGCTTTCATCTCGCTGGCAAACGCCAGGCCGCCGTCGTACTCAGCATAAAAGCAGGGCTTGATGCCCTGACGGTCGCGCGCCAGCATGCCGGTTTCGGTGCGCTGGTCCCAAATGAAAAAAGCAAACATGCCGACCAGGTCGTCAAGCATCTTCTCGCCCTTCTCTATCCACAAGTGCACCAGCACTTCGGTGTCGCAGCGCGACTTGAACTTGTAGCCCTTGGCCTTGAGCTGCTCGCGTAGTTCAATGAAGTTGAAAATTTCACCGTTAACAACCACCCACACTTTGCCGTCGGTACTGCACATGGGCTGCATGCCGTTTTCAGGATCCACCACAGCCAGGCGTGCATGGCCGAGCACCGCGCGGCCAAGCACTTCAACGCCCTGCTCGTCAACACCCCGGTACTTGATGCAGTCGATCATCTTCCAGACATCGTCTTTGGTGACGCTCTTGGCGTTGACAACGCCGACTATTCCACACATGGCTGTTCCTTCAATTCTTTAAATCTATTCGGGCAATTTTGCGGCTGACGGGTGCGCTCTCGACAAGCGCCTCATCATTGGTATCTTCATCAAACACCAACTGGAAAATCGCCACCTGGTAGTCGAGGCTCGCTTTGGTTTCAGTCTCTGTCGGCTCAATCAGCATGGCTGACTTCAAGTCGCCCGGAAAGTAAACACAGCCGGCACCTACCAATGTCGGCGGGTGAATGCCGTAGTCAATCAAGCGCTTGGCAAACTGCCGGGCCGACGTGTTGAGCTTTTCGCCTGACAACAAAGTTTCGTGTTTGCAAAACTGGTTGTAAACCGGCGGCAGCATATGGCTTAAACGGTGCTGCAAATAATTGGCATTGAGCACTGCGTGCATCGATGCCTGCCGCAAACCCGCCCCGCCCATGGTGCGCAAATAACCGTAAGCACGCAACAGCACACCCACATGGCCATGAAAGCTTTTCATTTTGCCGATCGATAAAGGCCGGTCAGCATCTGGCTGCGCAACACCGTCTTTGCGAATAACCACCGGGCTGGGCAAATATGCACCAAGAGCCGCCTTGACAGCCACCGGGCCAGCGCCAGGCCCGCCACCACCGTGCGGTGTTGAAAACGTTTTATGCACGTTGACATGCACCACATCAAACCCCATGTCACCCGGCCGCACAATACCCATCAATGCGTTCAGGTTGGCGCCGTCGTAGTACAGCAGTGACCCATTGGCATGCACCGCATCGGCAATCTCGATAATCTGGTCTTCAAACAAACCCAGCGTAGACGGGTTGGTCAGCATGAAGGCGGCGACATCAGGTGTCAGCATGCTTTTGAGCGCCACCAGGTCAACCCGTCCTTTGAGGTCTGACGGAACAATGCGGCAGTCAAAGCCCGCCATGGCCGCGGATGCCGGGTTAGTTCCGTGCGCAGAGTCGGGCACCAACACCACGGGTCGGCGATTGCTCAAACGGGCAAAGTGCGCGCGAATGACCAACAACCCGGCCAGCTCACCATGCGCTCCTGCTGCCGGGGCCAGGCAGCAAGCATCCATGCCAGTAATTTCGCAAACCATCGTTTGGAGGCGTTCGTACATTTCCCATACGCCACCCAGCGTATCGGACACTTGAAGAGGGTGCGCGTTTTCAAAACCCGGCAAACGAGCCAACACGTCGTTGCGCTTGGGGTTGTACTTCATCGTGCATGAACCCAGCGGGTACGGCCCGTTGTCAACACCGTGCGATTCATGACTCAGGCGCGTGAAGTGGCGCACCACATCGACTTCGCTGACTTCAGGCAAACCGATGGCCTGCCTGCTCCGCGCAAAAGCGGGTCGGGCTGCATTCAGCTGCATGTGTGAAGACGCAAAAACGTCGCTTGCTGCACCGGGACGATGCAGGTCGCCAATCATTTGAGAGGGCAAGGTAGCGGCCATGTCAAGTGACCTTCAAACACGCCAGGGCATGCTTGGCATAGGCTTCCAGGTCAGCCGTATTTTTAGTCTCGGTCACGGCTATCAGCAAGCCGCGTTGGTGCCCCGCAAGCGGCTCGGTCAGGGGTACACCTGCAAAAATACCGAGGCGCTTCATGCGCGCGCAAAACTCAGCAGCAGGTATCGGCAGCTCAATCGCAAACTCATTGAAATGCACGCCTGTCCGCAGGAGGTTGATGCCCGGCAGTGCCGTCAACAAATCACGCAGCATCACCGAATTGGCGGCGTTAGCTTCAGCGATTTGCATGAAGTTGCGTTCACCCAAGCAAGCCAGGTGCACCGCCACACGAATGGCATTGAGTGCCTGGTTTGAGCAGATATGACTGGTGGCTTTTTCGCGCGCCACATGCTGCTCGCGGTCTTCCTTGACCAGCGCATAGCCCAGTTTGCCGTTCAGATCATGCACTCGCCCTACCAGTCTGCCAGGCAGGTAGCGCTCCAGCGGCTTGGCGCAGGCAATGATTCCGATGTAGGGCCCACCCGCAGACAGCGGCAGGCCCAAAGGCTGGCCTTCACACACCACAATGTCGGCACCCACTTGGCCAGGGGCTTCCAGCCAGCCACATAACAAGGGGTTTACGCAAACAGTCAGCAACACGCTATTTTGTTTGCAGATTTTTAACAAGGCCGCCACGTCTTCAATCACGCCTAATGCATTGGGGGTTTGCAGCACAACGCCAGCAACATCGTTGCCAGCAAGCTTTGCTGTCATGGCAACCACATCTGCCAGCCCGGTCACCGGGTCTTGCAAAACATAGTCAACCGTCACGCCACGTGGCAATAAATACGTATTGAGAACTTCCTGATACTCAGGCCAAACCGCTTGAGTCACCACCACGCGGCGCTTGCCAGTGGCCGAGCACATCATCCAGCAGGCTTCAGCCAGCGCGGTGGCACCGTCATACACCGAGCAGTTGACGCATTCGCGCCCTAGCAACTTGCCGACAAGGCTTTGGAATTCAAACAAGGCCTGCAGCAACCCTTGACTCATTTCAGGCTGGTAGGGTGTGTAGGCGGTTAAAAATTCGCCGCGCGAGACGATGGCATCGACCACCGCAGGAATGTAGTGCTCATAGGCACCACCTCCCAAAAAGTTGGCATGCGTCAAGGTGCTGGCATTCATGTCGGCCATGGCGCGCACATCGCGCGTCAGTTGCCATTCACTGAGCGCTGGCGGCAGGTTGAGTTCGAGGTGAAGTCTTACCTGTGTGGGAATGTCCTCAAACAGTTGCTCAACCGAATGCAAACCCATCACTTGCAGCATGTCCTGCACATCAGACGCAGTGTGGACGTTATAACCCACCGGCGCGTCAGCAACTGCAGGTGCAAAGGCGGAGAAATCTTGTCGTTGATTCACGTAGTTTTCAGCTTTTTTAGCATCATTTACAGGGGCAATATAACTATAAAATTATAAAGCCTGGCGACGCACCAGACCATCACACGGCCGTGACAAAAGTCCCTAATTTGAGTGCTTTCCGCTCAGCTGGCAAACCGTCCGCCATATGATCTCGAGATCACGCCACCAGGACACTTGCCGTGCATAGTCCAGATCCATAGCCAGGCGCTGCTGAAACGACATATCAGACCGCCCGCTAACCTGTGCCAGCCCCGTAATGCCAGGCCGCACACGACAACGACACTCCCAATCCTCAGAGGAATACAGAGACTTCTGGACAGGAACGTCCGGTCTGGGGCCAACCAGACTCATATCACCGAGCAACACATTGATGATTTGCGGCAACTCGTCAATACTGGTACGCCTGATGAATTGCCCAACTCGCGTGACGCGGGAGTCGTTGGTATCGGTGAAATAAGGGCCTGTTACCGCCGCATTTTTAACCATGCTTCTGAACTTGAGCATGCCAAACTCACGCCCGGCCAAGCCGACACGGGTTTGCTTGAAAAACACCGGTAAGCCACTATCGAACACCACGGCCAAAGCAGCCAGCAGCAGCACTGGCGACAGCAGTACAAGTGCCGCCAGGCTCAAAACAATGTCCGTCAGCCGCTTCATGCAAGCGCCTTGGCTGCTTCGGCCAACTCAGCAATCAAGCCATAGGTATGCAGCCTGTCTTGTTCGACACGCTCGGGACTTCTCAAGCCTAGATCAAGCTCAGCCGAGCGCAGGCTGGCCACAGCTTGCTCAAACGGCTTTTCCCCAGCCTGGGTGTCTGCGCGGTTAAAAGTACGCGACAAAATAACCGCACCAGAACCCAGCCGAACATGCTCAGCCAACACATCCCGCCCCGGCAAAGCCCCTTCGTCCATGCGCGCGATGCCGCCAAAACCAAAACGCAAGCTACGCGACTTGGTGGCTGTGGCAACGCGCTCAACATGACCCATGGCCAGGGGCTCAAACATAAAGCTGCAACCCAGCGACAGATGCAAATCATTGAGCCCGACAAAAACCTCTTGAATGCCCGCGGTGTCTATCCAGCTTTCAAGACTATGCAGCGCTCCAGCCGTTTCAAGCAGTGGCACGATGGGCGCGCGTCCGGCAACGATGCCTGCAAAAGCACGCAACTCATCTGCCTGGCTGAACATAGGCAGCATGATCATGTCAGCACCCTGGCTCAACACGGCATCTACCTCAGCCTTGCTGGCCGCGGGATTGGCTGTCTGGTAGGGGTTGACACGCACCATCAGCTTGGACTTCTTTAGCACCGCTTTGATACGGCCCACGTCGTCCAGATGATGGGTGCTGATAAATGTGTCATGCCCCTTTTGACGTGCTGCTTTGCCGTTGTGCTCCAGGTCAACCCACAAGCGCATGCCCGGCATCTGGTCACATCGGGCCGCCAGCTCGGGCAGGTTGGTGATGGTCAGCAGGTCAATCATGGCGAGAAATAATACTTGTAAAAAAAGACATGGTTTTAGGGTGAATCTGCAGCTAATTGTCGATTGAATTTTTCACGCAACATCCTTCGAAAAATAGGGCTGGCAGCAACTGCGCTGCCAATCACCAGCGCAGCGTAAGTAACGCAAAGAATCAGCGTCAAGGTGAGGCTCAAGCCCATCAATAAAGGCTTGAGTAAAACCAGTCCTGCACACACCAGCAATGGCACGATGCCAGCAACAACAGGCAGCGCACCCTTGATGCTGTGGCGCTCCAGAAACATCAAAACCCCGACCATACAGGCAAAAACAGAGTTCAATAGCCACATCAAATGCTGACCGCTCAAGCGCCATTGCAAGCCCACCAGCAGCAAAAGCACCAAGCCTGCGGCCATCACACACACACCTGTCCGCATATGCTGGTTTGTCGCCATCACCGTCAGCAGCACCGCCATTAGCGCCTGCGGTAACAGCGACCAGACGCCAATTGCGCTCCAGTGTGCTATCAGGTCTAGACCACTGTTGCTCATACGGCCCCAGCCAAACAACAAGCTGGAGATGGGTAGCGAGAAAGTTGCCACCACAGCAATGGCGGCGCAGGCAAGGGTCCAGGCAATTAAAAAGGCCAGACCAACGGACTGCAGACGTGCAGGCGAATCAGGCTCAGTTCGGGTGATGGCCGGGAACGCCAGACTGGCGACCAACTGCACTGCTAAGACCAGTGGCAATTCGATCAACTTCCAGGCATAGTTAAAGCTGGCCAACCCTCCCTCGCCGGCACCTGACGCCAAACTGCGCGCCACAAGCGGAAACACCAATAACAAACCAGACGACAGCGCCGCCCACAGCCAAACGCTGGCTGGCGGCAAGTCAATGCCATTACCACCAGCCACTGCCCGGTCATTGTGCGTCAAACGCCAAGCAAGCCAGGCAAGTCGCCCCAACATGGCTATCAACAGGCAGATACCCAGAAAACTGAGCGCAGGCATCGAAAAAGCAGCGCTGTGCGCCACCACCAATAACCCAACAACCAGCGCCAGATTGACAATCAGACTGCCGGCATACATGCCGACAAAGTCACGCTCATGTTGAAGACGCGTGACCCAAAGCGCCGCCAGCATCGCCAAGGGCAGCACCACAGCACTCCAGCCAAGCGCATTGGCGCTGGCAATTTTCAGTTCGCCAGACAGGCCAGGTGCCAGCGCCTCCACCGCAGTGGTTCTGAACAACCAAATCAGCGCACCCAGCACCAGCCCGCCACCGACCAGCGCCTGGGCGATTTTTTTCTGCCCAGCAACTTGTTTTTTGGCGCTTTGCTGCGCCCAAACTGGCAGCAGCACATAGGCTAAAGCCCCGCTGACCAAAATACCCACCAGCAGGTCAGGAAGCGTGAACATGACGATCACCGCATCCCCCATGCCGGTGCTGCCAAAAGCAGCGGCTTGCGCTGATTCACGCAGCAATCCCAATACACGGCTTAGCAGCAACAAACCCAGTGAGAAAAAGCCAGCGCGCAAGTACATATCGTGGATTATCAAGGCTGAAACAAACGCCAAGGGTGGCTACTGAGTGAGGCTGCACAGTAAAAACTTAAAATCAGAGGTTTATTGCACAACCGACTGCCTCATGACCTCTGAAACAACAAGCGCTCCAGCCCACCAAGATGACAACCAGTTGATGGTTGAGCGGCAGGGCAAGCTGGCTGCCCTGCGCGCCGCAGGCATCGCCTTCCCAAATGACATCAAGCCCGAGAACCGCGCCGAAGCCCTGTTTGCCCAGTACGACAGTAAGACCAAAGAAGAGCTGGAGCCGCTGGCTGTGACCGTCAGCGTGGCCGGCCGCATGATGCTCAAGCGCGTGATGGGCAAGGCCAGCTTTGCCACGCTGCAAGACGCATCGTTTGGCCCATCGGGTGGCCGCATTCAGGTCTACATCAACAACGAAGGCGTTGGCGAAGACATTCACAACGCCTTCAAGCACTGGGACTTGGGCGACATCGTTTGGGCCAAAGGCACGCTGTTCAAAACCAAAACCGGCGAGTTGTCGATTCATGCCACCGGCATCCGCCTGGTGACCAAAAGCCTGCGCCCCCTGCCCGACAAGTTTCACGGCATGGCCGACCAGGAGGTCAAGTACCGCCAGCGCTATGTTGACCTGATCACTGATGAGTCAGCCCGCAAGCGATTCATGTCGCGCAGCAAGGCCGTCAGTGGCATTCGCGAATTCATGGTGGCGAACGACTTTTTAGAAGTTGAAACGCCCATGCTGCACCCGATACCGGGGGGCGCCAACGCCAAACCCTTCAAAACGCACCACAACGCACTGGACCAGGAAATGTTCTTGCGCATTGCGCCCGAGCTGTATTTGAAGCGGCTGATTGTGGGCGGCTTTGAGCGCGTGTTTGAGATCAACCGCAGCTACCGCAACGAAGGCATCAGCGTGCGGCACAACCCTGAATTCACCATGATGGAGTTCTACGCCGCGTGGTGGAACTACCAGGACCTGATGACCTTTACCGAGGCGCTGATACGCGATGTGGCGCAAAAAATCTGCGGCTCACTGAGCCTGAGTTATGCCGACAAGCCCGTCGATTTGAGCCAGCCGTTTGAACGCCTGACGATTCGTGAAGCGATTTTGAAGCACACCGACACAGCTTTAGGCGTAGATGCCGGCGTTGACGATGCCGTGTGGCTGACGGACAAGCTGAAAAAGCTCGGCTTTAACGAGCAAAAAGACCGCCTCAGCACCCGGTCACTCGCCAGCCTGCAAGTCATGTACTTTGAAGAAACGGTTGAAGAAAAGCTCTGGCAACCCACTTTCATCATGGAGCACCCTACCGAGATATCGCCGCTGGCGCGCGCCAACGACGCACGGCCTGAAGTGACCGAACGCTTTGAGCTGTACATCACTGGCCGCGAGTTTGGCAACGGCTTCAGCGAGCTGAACGACGCGCAAGAACAAGCCGCCCGATTCAACGCACAGGTAGCCGCCAAAGACAGCGGCGACGACGAAGCCATGTTTTTTGACCACGACTTCGTTCGTGCCCTCGAATACGGCATGCCGCCCACTGGCGGCTGCGGCGTGGGCATTGACCGCCTGATGATGCTGCTGACCGACAGCCCCAGTATTCGGGACGTGATCCTGTTCCCAGCGCTGCGCCGAGAGGTTTAAACCAGTTTTGAACGTTAAAACCCCTAAAAATTGCCGTTTTTGGCCTTTTTAAGGTGTGTTTTAGGCCTCCAGACCAATAAATACGGGCGCAAGCAGCTTCTGATTTTATAGCAATTCTTATCCACTTGAAATACCTCAGCGCCTACCCCGAGAGCCTGCAACTGCAAGTGCAGCAGCTGCAACAGCGTGATGAGCTGGGCGACATGCTGCTCAAAAAATACCCGCGCGCTCACAGCGTGCGCACCGACAAGGCGCTGTACGACTACGTGATGGCGTTGAAAAACGAGTTCTTGCGCAGCTCAGAGCCACTGTCAAAAGTCGCGTTTGACAACCGACTGCAAGTCATCTCCCACGCCCTGGGTACCCACACCCAGATCTCTAGAGTCCAAGGCAACAAGCTCAAAGCCAAACGCGAAATCCGCGTGTCGTCACTGTTCAAAGAGGTACCCGACGAGTTTTTGCGCATGATCACCGTGCACGAGTTGGCTCACATCAAGGAAAAAGAGCACGACAAGGACTTCTACAAGCTCTGCACCTACATGGAGCCGCTATACCATCAGTACGAGTTTGATTTGCGCGTGTACCTGACCCACATGGACGCGAGCGGCAAGCTGGCCTGGCCTGTGGATTAATGGGCACCTAAGACCGAATATCTGCCTGGCGTCGATGATGATCTGCGAGGGTCCGACTATTTGCATCGCGACCACATTTCAGTCGTACTGAATTGTTCATGCAGCGCGAATCTTGATGGCTGCAAGGCTAAAACCGAGTGAAAGTAGCCGTTTTCAATCTTTCTACGCCCTTTTTGACGCCCAAACCCACAGGGCGATGCCGCCAAGAATCATCGGTATGCACAGCCATTGGCCCATGCTCATGCTGAGCTGCAAAATTCCCAAGTGTGCATCGGGTTCGCGGAAGAACTCAGCGATGAACCTGAAGACGCCATATCCGAACAGGAATGCGCCCGATACCTGACCCATTTTTCTGGGTTTGCGTGCGTAAAGCCACAGCAGGATGAAAAGCAGCAAACCCTCCAGTAAAAACTGGTAAATCTGAGACGGGTGGCGCGGCAACGGACCGCCATCCCTGAACAGCATACCCCACGGTAACGACGGGTCAGCGACCCTGCCCCACAGTTCGCCATTGATAAAATTACCTGCCCGGCCTGCCGCCAGCCCGGCAGGCACACAGGGAGCAATGAAGTCCATCACCAGCAGCCAGGGCCGCTGGCGCGTGCGGGCAAACCACCACTGTGACACCAGTACACCTATCAGGCCGCCATGAAAGCTCATACCGCCCTGCCAGACATAAAAAATCTCCAGCGGGTGGCTGGCGTAATAAGCAGGCTTGTAAAACAGGCAGTAACCCACCCGCCCGCCAATCACCACTCCCATCACACCCAGAAACAAGATGTCTTCAATGTCGCGCCTGCTCCATACGCCTGCGCCTTGGATGGATGCGAAAGGCTCGTGCTTCAAGCGCAGCGTAGCCAAGAAAAAGAACAGCCCAAACGCTGCCAGATATGTCAGGCCGTACCAGTGAATGGCTAGCGGTCCAAGTTGCAGG
The DNA here is from genome assembly GCA_044378095.1 of Polaromonas sp. Classification (GTDB taxonomy): domain Bacteria; phylum Pseudomonadota; class Gammaproteobacteria; order Burkholderiales; family Burkholderiaceae_C; genus Polaromonas. The sequence goes on along the minus strand of JBILXX010000084.1, from coordinate 2,243 downwards.
GCGACGGGGTGAATTTCAGGGTGAATAAGCATGAGGGTATTTTGCACGCTTGTGATTTCAGAGCCAATACAATCAAATTTGAACAAACTCAAGAGACACCCATGGAAATCAAAACCATCACCCTGAACCCGCGCAGCAAAAACATCACAGAGGGCAAATCCCGGGCTCCGAATCGTTCTATGTATTACGCCATGGGTTACGAGACAGCTGACTTTAAAAAGCCCATGATTGGCGTGGCGAACGGGCACAGCACCATCACGCCGTGTAACAGCGGTCTGCAAAAGCTGGCAGATGCTGCAATTGATGCAATTGAAGCGGCAGGCGGCAATGCACAGGTGTTTGGCACGCCGACCATTTCAGACGGGATGGCCATGGGCACGGAGGGTATGAAATATTCGCTGGTCAGCCGGGAAGTCATCAGCGACTGCATTGAAACCTGCGTGCAAGGCCAGTGGATGGACGGCGTACTGGTGGTAGGCGGTTGCGACAAGAACATGCCAGGCGGCCTGATGGGCATGCTGCGTGCCAATGTGCCGGCCATCTACGTGTATGGCGGCACCATTTTGCCGGGCCACTACAAAGGCAAAGACCTGAACATCGTCAGTGTGTTTGAAGCGGTGGGTGAAAACTCCGCTGGCCGCATGAGCGATGAAGACCTGCAGCAGATTGAACGGCGTGCTGTACCGGGCACTGGCAGCTGCGGCGGCATGTACACGGCCAACACAATGTCAAGCGCTTTTGAAGCGTTGGGTGTTTCGCTTCCGTACTCCAGCACCATGGCCAACCCGCATGACGAGAAGATGAACTCAGCAGCCGAGTCAGCCAGGGTGCTGATTGAAGCGGTTAAAAAAGACATCAAACCGCGCGATATCGTGACGAAAAAGGCGATTGAAAACGCCGTGGCTGTCATCATGGCAACGGGCGGCTCAACCAACGCTGTGCTGCACTTTTTGGCGATTGCCCACACAGCCGGTGTGGACTGGACAATTGATGACTTTGAGCGCATTCGCGTTAAAACGCCGGTGCTGTGCGACTTGAAGCCTTCAGGCAAATATCTGGCAGTTGACCTGCACAAGGCGGGCGGTATTCCCCAAGTGATGAAGACGCTGCTGGTCGCAGGCTTGCTGCATGGCGACTGCCTGACAATTAGTGGGCAGACAATTGCAGAAGTGCTGAAAGACATTCCGAACGTGCCGCGAGCTGATCAGGATGTGATTCGTGGGATTGACAAGCCAATATACCAGCAAGGCCATTTGGCGATTCTGAAAGGTAACCTGTCACCGGAAGGTGCCGTCGCCAAAATCACAGGGCTAAAGAACCCTGTGATGACCGGCCCGGCGCGCGTGTTTGACGACGAAGAATCTGGCCTGGCTGCGATTCTGGATGGAAAAATAGTGGCAGGCGACGTGATGGTGCTGCGTTACCTGGGGCCGAAAGGCGGGCCAGGCATGCCTGAAATGCTGGCACCAACGGGGGCACTGGTTGGCGCGGGTTTGGGTGAAAGCGTGGGCCTGATTACCGATGGCCGTTTTTCTGGCGGTACCTGGGGCATGGTTGTTGGTCACGTTGCGCCTGAGGCAGCGGCGGGTGGCAACATTGCTTTTATTCAGGAAGGTGACTCCGTCACCATTGATGCCAAACAACTTTTGCTGCAACTGAACATCAGCGATGAGGAATTGACCAAACGCAAGGTGGGCTGGGTTGCGCCAAAACCGCGGTACACGCGTGGTGTGCAGGCCAAGTTTGCATTCAATGCGTCAAGTGCCAGCAAAGGTGCTGTTCTTGACGATTATTGATGCTATTTTTTGTTTTTTCTAGGCAGCATGCCCATCTGTTCGCGCTGCTTTTCAAGCCGGTCCTGTTTGCGCTTGTCCATTAAATCCATTTCAACCCGTTTGGTGTAGCCTGAACTGTCGGCCCAGGCCCACCATGCCACGGCCATACCGAAGGGTGACAGTACAACCCACCATGGCCAGGCGGCGACGGGACCAAATTCGAGGTATTTCATTGCCAGTGTGGCAATGCCAATAAGTAAAAAATACATGAATAACTCCTGTTTCAATGAGCCTGCAGCAAAACTGTTTTGTGATGCGGTTGTAAAGGCTATAACCAAAGGGATGTCAGCAGTAAATGATTTGTCCGGTTTTTAGCAAGTAATCTGTCCGGTTTATGGAGAAGGGATGCAAGACACCCCCATAAGCCGGGCCCGCTACATGCAGGAGAACCGCAAGATGAGATTTTTA
>JBILXX010000151.1:0-4268 GCA_044378095.1 Polaromonas sp. | reverse complement strand
AAAAATCTCATCTTGCGGTTCTCCTGCATGTAGCGGGCCCGGCTTATGGGGGTGTCTTGCATCCCTTCTCCATAAACCGGACAGATTACTTGCTAAAAACCGGACAAATCATTTACTGCTGACAATGGTTAACACTCCCTTTGACAAGTCAATATTTTGCATACAAAATAGTTTGATGACAGCTGACATCATTGCCATCCCACGCGCTGCCCTGCACGAACAAGTCGCCCACCGCCTGCGCCAGATGCTGGTTGAAAACCGCATTGCGCCCGGTGCCAAGCTCAACGAGCGCGAGCTCAGCGATGAACTCAGTGTGTCGCGCACCCCCCTGCGTGAGGCCATCAAAATGCTGGCTGCTGAAGGCCTGGTTGAACTGCTGCCCAACCGGGGGGCTATTGCGGTGGAACTGACCGAGGCGGATGTGCTGAACACTTTTGAAGTCATGGCCGGGCTCGAAGCCCAGTCAGGCGAGCTGGCAGCGCAGCGCATCACCGATGCAGAGCTGGCCGAGGTCAAGGCGATGCACTACGAAATGCTGGCCGCCTACACCCGGCGCGACCTGCCTGCCTACTACCGCCTGAACGCCGCCATCCACAGTGCCATCAACCTGGCAGCCAAAAACTCGGTGCTGACGCTAACCTACCAACAGGTCAATGCGCGCTTGCAGGCGCTGCGCTTTAGGTCTAACCAGGACGGTGAAAAATGGAACGCTGCCGTGACAGAACACGAGCAGATGATCACCGCCCTGACCGCCCGGGACGCAGTCGCCATGCGCGCCGTGCTGATGAGCCACCTGAACAACAAGCGTGATGTCGTCATTGAGCAATTGCGCGCGGCAGCCGCTGTTTCTACCGCGAACCGAAAAGCATGAACGCTCCCCTGCCCTTGAACGTCATTCGCAAGAGTGCCAACGTCTATGACGATATGGCCAAAACCAGCAATGAAGTTGCAGGCCAGCTTGCCAAAAACCTGACCGCCCAAACGCGCGGCCAGGTGCTGTTTTCAACCGCAGACAAGGGCCGCTACGCCACCGATGCGTCGATTTACCAGGTCATGCCGGTGGGTGTATTCATACCGCGCACAACTGATGATGTCAAAACCGCGCTCGACATTTGCCGCGACCTGAACGTGCCCATCGTCGCGCGCGGCGGCGGCACCAGCCAATGCGGACAAACCGTGGGCGCGGGTCTGGTCATTGACCACAGCAAGCATCTGCGCGATATTTTGAATGTGGATGTTGAAAATCGCACAGCCGAAGTTGAACCAGGCATCGTGCTGGACCATCTGAACGCTGCGCTTAAAAAGCACGGGCTGTGGTACCCGGTGGATGTATCCACCAGCGCACAAGCCACCCTGGGCGGCATGGCGGGCAACAACTCTTGCGGCAGCCGCAGCATTGCCTACGGCAACATGGTGCACAACGTCGTGGGCGCCAGCGTGTGGCGGTCTGACGGCGCATTGCTGGAGCTGGGGCGCTATGACGAGGCCAGTGGCGATGCCCGCGCGCTGGGCGACTTCGTTAAAACACTGTCAGACGAACTGCGGCCTGAACTGCAAGCGCACTGGCCCAAGGTACTGCGCCGGGTGGCCGGCTACAACCTGGACATCTTCAACAACCAGAATGAAAAGCCGTACACACCCGATGGCTCGGTCAATCTGGCGCACCTGCTGGTGGGCAGCGAGGGCACGCTGGGCTTGACCAAATCGCTGACCTTGAAGCTGAGCGAATTGCCGCGCACCAAGGTGCTGGGCGTGGTGAACTTTCCGACCTTTCACAAAGCGATGGATTCAGCACAGCACATTGTCAAGATCGGTGATGGGACGCTGACGGCCGTAGAGCTGGTAGACCGCACCATGATCGAGCTGTCGCTGCAAAACCCGGCGTTTGCACCGACCGTACGCACGGCCCTGATTGGCAAGCCCGACGCCATTTTGCTGGTGGAGTTTTCAGGCGCGTCCAAGACCGACTTGATTCCAAAAATCAAACAACTGGTGGAGTTGATGGGGGATTTGGGTTTGCCTGGCTCAGTGGTTGAAATGATTGACGATGCCCCGCAAAAAAATCTGTGGGAAGTTCGCAAGGCAGGGTTGAACATCATGATGAGCCTGAAGGGTGACGGCAAACCGGTGAGCTTTATTGAAGACTGCGCCGTGCCGCTAGAGCACCTGGCCGACTACACCGACGGCCTGACAGAAGTGTTCAAAAAACACGGCAGCAAAGGCACCTGGTACGCGCATGCCTCAGTCGGCACGCTGCATGTGCGGCCCATCCTCGATATGCGGCGTGAAGGGGCGGCAAAAATGCGCGCCATAGCTGTTGAGGCATCCGAGTTGGTGCGCAAATACAAGGGCGCGTACAGCGGTGAACATGGCGACGGCCTGTGCCGGGGCGAATGGATTGAGTGGCAGTTTGGCCCGAAGATCAGCGAGGCCTTTGGCAAGATCAAGAACTACCTCGACCCGATCAACCTGCTCAGCCCGCAGCGCATCATCAAAGTACCGCGCATGGACGACACGCGGCTGATGCGCTTTGCGCCCAGCTATACCGTCATCCCCATCAAAACCGCGCTCGACTGGAGCGCGTGGAATGTGCAAAACGACCCGGTGACAGAGCTGACCAGCGCGCCCGGCACGGGCGGCGACCCGGCACAGGGCTTTGCCAAAGCGGTAGAGATGTGCAACAACAACGGCCACTGCCGCAAGTTTGATGCAGGCACCATGTGCCCCAGCTACCGCGTCACGCGAGACGAAAAAGACTCAACACGCGGGCGGGCCAACACGCTGCGGCTGGCGCTGTCTGGGCAGTTGGGCAACGATTCGGACGAAGCCGTCAAGGTCGCGCTGGAACTGTGTGTGGGCTGCAAAGGCTGCAAACGCGACTGCCCCACAGGCGTGGACATGGCCAAAATGAAGGTCGAGTTTTTGCACCACTACAAGGCAAAGCACGGCTACACATTCAAAGACAAGTTGGTCGCCTACCTGCCCGACTACGCGCCTTGGGCCAGCCGCCTGGCGCCGCTGCTGAATTTGCGGGACAAGATTCCAGGCTTGGCGATGTTGACCGAAAAGCTGCTGGGCTTCTCAAGCAGGCGCACCTTGCCGCAATGGCAAACACAAACCTTTTTCAATTCGGGCGTCAAAACCGCCACACGTGATGAAGTGCTGGCCGCCAGCAAGCCCGCCGTGCTGTTTGTCGACACCTTCAACGGCTACTTTGAGTCTGAAAACGCCTTCGCAGCCCTTCAGGTGCTGCAAGCAGGTGGCTACACCGTTCACGTTGCCAGCAAATCAAAACCAGACGGCAAGGCCCTGTGTTGCGGCAGAACCTACCTGGCCAGCGGCATGGTGGACAAGGCCAAAACCAAGGCCGCAGAGCTGGTCAACGCCCTGCTGCCGTTTGCCGCCAAAGGCATTGCCATCGTCGGGCTGGAGCCATCTTGCCTGCTGACGCTGCGCGACGAGACACTGGTCATGGGCCTGGGCGAGCCGGCGCACACCGTCAGCCAGCATGCGCTGCTGCTTGAAGAGTTTTTGGCACGCGAAGCGGCAGCAGGCAAGCTGGATGCGTTGAAGCAAAAACTGCAACCCGCGTCCCAACCCATCCTGCTGCACGGCCACTGCCACCAAAAGGCCTTTGGCGCCGTCAGCCCCATCATCGACGTGCTCAAACTCATCCCCGGCGCACAGCCTGAGCTGATTGAATCGAGCTGCTGCGGCATGGCCGGCAGCTTTGGCTACGAGGCGGCGCACTACGACGTGTCGATGCAGATGGCCGAGCTGAGCCTGCTACCCGCGGTACGCAAGCAGCCTGACGCGGTTGTGGTGGCAGACGGCACAAGCTGCCGCCACCAGATCAAAGACGGTGCGGCGCGTGAGGCGGTGCATGTGGCGGTGTTGCTGGCCAGGCAGTTGGGTTGATAGCTACCCCATCGCTATAGTTTCAGGAGCTGCTTGCGCCCGTATTTATTGGTCTAAAGGGTGATTTCGTGGGTAAAAATGCCGTTTTGAGGTTTAAAAATGGCTTGAAACGGCTTCAAAAGAGCGTTTGTTTGGTTAAAAACTGCTCTTTTTAGCCATTTTCAGGTGTCAAAAGTGGACCTAGACCAATGAATACGGGCGTAAGCGGCTACTTTTTTAATAGTAGAGGGACTTGCAGAATTCCGCAAGCCAGCCGAATTAACCGCTACGTGAGGTAAAAAAAGTTGCGGGCACCGCCTAAAAGGCTGCAAGATCAGGGTATTGAATCATGAACTTGGTGAGCGCCCATG
>JBILXX010000083.1:0-15684 GCA_044378095.1 Polaromonas sp. | reverse complement strand
AAGTAGCTTGGCTGAAATTTGCGGCTGTGCCGATTTGCCGCTGACAGCGGACTTGGTTGTAGTGCGGGGCATGTAACTCCTTTGGGGGAATGGTATGCCTCAAACACAAAATTTCTGACAGGCTCACCCAATGGTCTACTGCTTTTGAGATTGGCGCGGCTTATGCCAAAACAGGCGCGCCAACGACTTCGGCTTTTCAATTGCTGCGCCAGTTCCGCCAGGACTTGGCGCGAAGTCAGACCTGGTTTTAAAGCCTCTCATGTCTGCGCACCCATTACTTTTATCAACACTATTGACACCACGGAATCCATCATGAACAACGCATCCCTCTTTTCGCATCTGCGCCGCTTTCTCATGCTCGCTCTGCTTGCCATCAGCTTCAACGCCATGGCTGCAAAACCCGTCAACACACTGACCAATTCATTTTTTGCAAAAGAAACTGACACCGCCATCAATGGCTATGACAGCGTGGCTTACTTCACCCAAAACGCGCCCGTCAAAGGCGTGGATGCGCATACTTTTGAGTACAAGGGTGCGAAGTGGAAATTTTCAACTGCGGCCAATCTGGAGCTGTTCAAAGGCAACCCTGACAAGTATGCGCCACAGTACGGTGGTTACTGCGCTTTTGCAGTGGCAAAAAACAGTCTTGCTAAAGTTGACCCCACTCAATTCTCGGTTCACGATGGCAAGCTCTACCTGAACTATGACGCATCCATCCAAAAGGACTGGTTAAAGGAGCGGGCGGAGTTGATCAAAAAAGCAGATGCGAATTTTCCAGCACTGATCGCCAAATAGCATTCTGTTCAAAAGAAGACGCACCATGAACTTCCTGAAAAAACACGGCCACTGGATCCTGACGCTGTTTGTTGCTTTTGTCTTCATTCAGTCTCTGTTTTTTAAGTTCACTGGTTCGCCTGAGACGGTTTACATTTTTGAAGGCAAGCTCGACCCTTGGGCAGCTAGCCTGGGCTTTAAAGGCATCTTTGCGCCTGGCGGCATTTTCTCGGCCAAGGTCGTGGGCTCGGCTGAACTGATAGCCTCTTTACTGCTGCTGGCAGGGGCTTTTATCGCCAGCCAGCGGCTGGTGCAGGTTGCCGGTGCAGCGCTGGGTTTTGCAGTTATCAGTGGTGCGATATTTTTTCACTTGTTCACGCCGCTGGGTATTGCGGTGATCAACACCGATGGCAGCAGCGATCTCGGCGAGCTCTTTATGCTGGCTTGCGGGGTGTGGGTATCGTGCGCCTTGCTCCTCTGGGTCCGGCGCGATGTCTGGCTGGCATTGGTCAACAAATTGCTGGGCAAGTAAAAATTGAAAGCCTTGCTGGGTTGCCTTGCGGCTGCCGTTTGCTCCGTAGCTTGCGACATCCCGCCCTACCCACGCGGCTCAGCAGACCAATTGTTTGCGGGCGGTGCCCTTCCAGCCATGAAGCTGGAAACCGTGCACGGCCAGACCATCCATACGGCGACGGTGTCGCGAGATGAAAAAGGCGGGCTGGCTGGCAACAACACGCTGTTGCTGTTTGTACACGGCTCACCCGGCGACTGGAAGGCCTGGTCTTATTACCTGAAAACACCTGAGCTGGCGGGCTTTGCCCAGCGAATTGCCATTGACCGCCCTGGCTTTGGCGAGTCTGGCAAGGGCGCCGTAGTGACTGATCTGCAGAAGCAGGCCAAACTGATTGCAGGGCTGATCCCGCAGGGACAAAAAGCCATTGTGGTGGGCCACTCATTGGGCGGGCCGTTGGCGGTCTGGATGGCCATCGACGCGCCGGACAAAGTGTGTGGTGCATTGTCAATTGCTGGCTCGCTGTCATCACGCTATGAAGAGCCGCGCTGGTACAACTTGCTGGCCGATTCTGCGCTGGTAAGCTGGGCTGTACCGCTTGAAATGCGCTGGTCCAATCAGGAAATGATGGGCCTGGCGCGAGAGCTCGGCAAACTGGAAACCGCCGTACGCCAACTGCGCACACCCGTCACCTTGCTACAGGGCGGCAAAGATTCGCTGGTTAACCCGAAAACGGTGGACGAGTTTGAAAAGCTTGCGCCTGCAGCTTGGCTTAAGATCAAAAATCTGCCCAACGAAACACATTTTGTGCTGTGGGAAAAGCCCGCCATCGTCGTGAACGCCATCCAGGAAATGCCATGTGCCTCATCACTCTGAGCTGGCAGCCCGCCAGTGCTGTGCCCCTGCGCATCGTGGCCAATCGCGATGAGTTTTACGCGCGCCCAGCGCTGGGTTTGCACCATTGGCCGGGGCAAGCTATTTTGGCGGGACAGGATTTGCAAGCGGGCGGTACCTGGCTGGGTTTGGGTGTTTGCGCGGCTACGGGCAGCCCCCGATTGGCTGCCTTGACCAACTACCGCGATGTGGCCATGCAGAAAGTCAATGCCGAGTCGCGTGGTCATATCACCGCGTCATTTTTAAAAAGCTCTGTCAGCGCAGGGGGTTATCTGACAACTTTGGCCAACCAGGTCAGTGCGTACAACCCGTTCAATCTGATTGTGTTTGATGGCCAGCATTTGATGGGGTTTGAAAGCCGGCACGCCCGCGCGTTCGCCGTAGAGCCCGGCATCACGTCGGTGTCGAATGCGGACTTCAACACGCCCTGGCCTAAGCTTGAACGCTTGCGTACAAACTTTGCGCAAGCACTGGCAGAAACGGAAGATGAAGCGCAGTTGCAAGAGGGGTTTTTCAAGCTGCTGTCAGACCGCCAAATGGCATCGGACGCTGACCTTCCGCAAACCGGCATTGCGCTGGCGCGAGAACGTGTTTTGTCCGCCGCCTTCATCCACACCCCCGACTACGGCACCCGCGCATCCAGCGTGATCAGCATCCGCCCGCACGCGGCTGAGTTCGTCGAACGCAGCTTTGACACCAGCGGACTCATCGGCGAAGTCAAGCAATCGATATCCTGGAGCAAGTCATGTCTACAGTGATGCGTCGGCCCGACGTGGTGGAACAGCTTGAACCCATCATTGCTGCTGTGCCCAAAGAGTTGCTCCTGAAGGACATTGAGACGCTTGACGCTTCTGACCGGTTGCTGGCGATGGGCGGCTATGCGGTTTATTGCACAAGCGCCCAAAAGCTGCCGAACGTGCTGCGTGAGATTGGCCGTTTGCGAGAGGTGGCCTTTCGCGCTGTGGGTGAGGGCACTGGCCAGGCGCTTGACCTGGACGGCTATGACCCGCACTACCAGCACCTTTTTGTCTGGTCTGAAGCCTCTTGCGAAATTGTGGGTGCTTACCGATTGGCCTTTACGCAGGAGCTGATCGCCAGACGTGGCGTGACAGCCCTGTATACCCATAGCTTGTTTGAGTTTGATGCGGTATTGTTTGATCGACTGGGGCCCAGTCTGGAGATGGGGCGCTCTTTTGTCCACCCGGCATGGCAGGGCAACAGCCGGGTGCTGCGCCTGCTGTGGGCCGGCATTGCCACGTTGCTCGACAGGCACCCCGCCATTCGCCATCTGTTTGGTGCGGTCAGCGTGAGCCCCAAGTTCAGTGATGTGGGCAAATTTTTAATCATGACGGCTTTGCAGTTGCACCATATGGATGTGGACTTGAAGCAGCGGGTCAGGCCGCGAAACGCGCCCCGTCATGCGAGCCAACAGGCGGAGCAAAGGCTGCTCGAGATCAGCGCCGGGCTCGCCGACCCCGGCCGCTTGTCAAAGTTTTTGCAGCGCATCGAACACGGCATGAAGCTGCCGATGCTGATCAAGCATTACATTGAGCTGAAAGGCCGCTTTGCGGGCTTCAGTGTGGATGACGCTTTTAACGGCACGCTGGACGGCCTGGTGTTTGTACGTGTTGAAGACATCAGCGTGAAGATGCGGTCACAGCTGACCAAATCCAGCTCAAAGCAAGCCGTGAGCCTTTGAATTCTTATATTTTGTTGCTATAAATACAGGAGCTGCTTGCGCACGTATTTATTGGTCTAGAGGCCTAAAATACCCCTACAAACGACGCAAATCGGCTCTTTTTTAGCGTTTCATAACTTTATCGACCGTCCAAGGCCCCAGACCGTAAATGGCCAGCGCAGCCAGCAGCGCGCCCCACAATATGTGCGCCTGCATGGCGGCCGGTGCGATCTCGCTGAGTGAAATCACAGCCACGACATTGATCACAAACAGACCCAGCGCCGAGAACCTGCCCGCCAGGCCAATGACCAGCAACACGGGCAACACCAGCTCGCCCGCGGTACCCATAAAGGCGGCCACGGCGGGCGATAAAAACGGCACTTTGTACTCGTCAGTAAACAGCGACACCGTGGTGCCCCAGTCCCGCAACTTGGTCAGCCCTGACAAAAAGAACACCTGCGCCACGTAGAGCCGTGCCAGCAGCGCGGCCAGCGGCTGCAGTGCGTCAAGCCCGCGCGTGATCGGACTCCAGGCGTTGCGAATTTTGTCAATCAGTGTGGGTGAAGGAGTTGTCATGGTTTTCCTCTGTTGTTGTTAATCAGGTGCGCGGGGTAAATTGAATGCGCCTGTGACCAGGCCGGTTTGCACCGCCTGGCCTAGCCAGGTGTTGAAGTCAAAGGCACTGTCGATGCGCATGGTCTGGTCAAGCGCAGCGTCAATTGCCATGCTGTTTTGCAGCGCCAGGATGAGCTGATATTCACCCACACTGAGCGCGCGTGCTTTAGGTTTGAATCCCTGGCGCCAGACCAGCGCATGCTCACCTTCGCCTGCTTGCAGCCTGGCGGCGGCTTCGTCCAGTGCGGGCTCGCCAATCAGGTGGGCGTTGATGATGCTGACCACTGGGTAGGCACTGGCCAGTACGTAGACACCCGGGCTTAACGACAGGCCCACGGGCAGCGCATCGTCAGCGCCTGCCAGCAACGCAAACGACGCGGCGTCCAGCAACGCGTCTGGCGCAGTCGCGGCCTGGTGCAGTGCCCACTCAATGCATGCCACATCTGCCAAAAAAGGTTCTTCGGCCAGTTGTGGTGCGGCGGCCAAAAACTCTGGCAGCTGTTCGCCCCACTGACCCATGTCACCGCGCTGCGGCGGATGCTGCTGCCAGAAGTGGCGCGCCAGCGGCTCAAAGCTTGTCCCGCCAATCAGCTGGGCGATGACGGGGTAGGTGCTGGCCAGTGTGCGTTCAGCCAAAACCGCGCGGTTGGCCTGGTAAACCTGCAACCCGCGTGGTTTGTAGGTGCTGGTTGTCTGGCCTGCCAGTGCCTGCAGCAGGTCAGATTGCTCCAGTTGCAGGGCGCGGGTCATGCGCTTTTAGCCATAGCGGCTTCTTCAAGCAACACCGACAGCGGCGGTACGTCGGTGTCCCATTCAATCAATGCCGCCACATTGCCAAACCGGGCCTGTGCATGGCGGTAAATTTGCCAGACGGCATCGCACACCCGGCTGCCGTGGTCGTCAATCACCACATCACCCATGTTGATGTGCCCTGCCAGGTGCAGCTCGCCAACTGATGCCGGAGCGATGGCATCAACCCACTGCATGCACGCCGTCAGCGGGTTGGCGCTGCGCCCGGCCAGTTGTTCGTTGAGCGCGTTGACATAAATGTTGTTGACGTCCACCAGCAGGCCGCAGCCGGTACGCCGGGTTAACGCATTTAAAAATTCTGTTTCTGGCTGGTCGCTGCTGTCAAAGCTCACATAGGCCGACAGGTTTTCAACCAGCAGTTGGCGCTTTAAGCGGTCTTGCACTCGCTGCACGTTGGTACACAGTACATCGAGTGCAGCGGCGTTAAACGGTATGGGCAACAGGTCTGCCGCGTGTACTGGCTGGTCAGCCACCAGACCGCGGGCAAAGCAGGCATGATCAGACACACGAATCGGCTCAATCTGTTCAACCAAACGCGCCAATTGGTCCAGATGCCAGGCATCAATACCGACGGCTGAGCCCAGCGCCAAACCCACGCCGTGCAGGCTGACGGGGTAATGCGCACGACCTTGCCGCAGAACGCCCATCGCCGCGCCGCCTTCGGCAAAAAAATTCTCGGAATGGACTTCAATAAAGTCAAGCGGCGGCGGCGTTTCAAGCAGCTCGCCGTAGTGAGGATGCCGCCAGCCAATGCCGACAGGCGCGGCATGGGCGGGGGCTGTAGTCACTGAGAAATCAGGTCAAAGAGCGATCAGTTCGTCTTTTCAGCTTTTCTTTTCAGCCATTTTTTTCTTGGCCGCATCAGCGGTCATGCCCTTCATGCCGGCGCAGGTGCCCTTGGCAACATATTTCCACTCGCCTGGGTCCATGGCCACTTTTGACTGGCCAGCACAAGAATGGGTACCGGCCAGGTTGGCGCAGTCGTTTTTGCCGGCTTCGGCGATGCCGTAGCATTTTTCTTTTTCCTGAGCCATGGCTGGCGTTGCTATCAGCATCGTGGACAACAGGGAAGCGGCAGCAGCAGCGATAAAGGCGCGTTGGTTCATGGTAAATCTCCAATAAAAAGGTGACAGAAAAGTTAAAGCTGGGAATCAACCGGGACAGATTTTTCTGTCTGGTTGAGGCTTAGTCTGTCCAGAAAAATTATTCTTACAGTTTTTTGTGACATCACAACAAATCAGCAATCCGGTCCCAGGCCTCGGGGGGGATGCGGCCCACATAGCGCTCGAGCACCTTGCCGGTTTTGTCTACTAAATAGGCGGCTGGCAGCATGGCGTGCTTGCCCAGGTTGTCTTTGTAGCCAGACTCGCCCGTCCACATTTGCACAAAACGCTGTTTCATGGGAACGGTACGCGAAATGATGCGCTCGTAGTCCAGCAAGTCCTGCACACGGGTGTCTGTGCTGATGGCCACCAGCTCGAAGGGTTTGCCAGCCCAGCCTGAATAGTTGTTGCGCATCTCGGGCATTTTGTCGCGGCACACCGCACAGCCCGTCGACCAGAACATGACCAGCACCACCTTACCTTTGAGCATGTTCATATTAAAAGGCACACCGTCGATGGTTTTGCCTTCTATTTGGGGCAGCAGCACGGCGGCGGCGCTGGCTGGCTTGGCGGGCGCTGTCGGTGTCTGCGCAAGAGCAGAGCCTAAAAACAGCGTGGCTAGCAGCGTGACAACATGCCGTTTGTTTAAAAAATCAAAGTTCATGGCGATTTGCTTTCTTTTTCAAGTCTGAAGTTGTGGAGTATGCCGCGCCGCGCGAGTTCCGGCTAGACTGCCGGGCATGGCTAATTTTGAAGATCAACTGATTGAACACCGGGTTTACCTGATGCGCTTTGCACGTTTGCAATTGCGCAACGATGCCTGGGCTGAAGACGCTGTGTCTGAGACGTTGCTGGCAGCGCTGTCAAAGCCGCAAACCTTTGGCAACCGCTCGCAGTTAAAAACCTGGCTGGTCGGCATTTTGAAACACAAGGTGATTGATCTCATTCGCAGCAATACGCGCGAGATGTGCATGCCGGATTCGGATGCCGACAATGAGGGTGACGAGCTGGACAAGCTGGCTTTCAAGGCTGATGGTCATTTTGTCGAACAGCCCGCGCAGTGGGGCGACCCGCACCAGACCTTGCAGCAGCAACAGTTTTTTGAGGTGCTCGACACCTGCATGGAGCGTTTGCCACCCGCACTGGGCCGGCTTTTTTTGATGCGCGAGTGGCTGGAGCTGTCATCGACCGAAGTGTGTAAGGAACTAGCGCTTACGCCGACTAACCTGTATGTACAGCTGCACAGGGCACGCCTGCGATTGCAGGAATGCCTGAACATTCACTGGTTTGGCCAGCGCAGCACCTGAGATTTCTATAACTTTATGCCGAAATTCACACTTCTAAGACGAACCTGCAGAGAAGCTGCCGCGCTGGTGATTGCGAGGGAAGACCGCGACCTCAAACTGAACGACGCCGTGGCTTTGAGGCTGCACATGATGGCCTGCAAGGCCTGCCCGGAATTTGAAAACCAGGTGCTGACGATGCGCGCCGCCATGGGCAAATGGCGCAATCCTGCTGCTTCGGAAGACGCAAAATCCTGAAAAACTGGATCGTTTAGCTGTTTTCTAAGTAGTTACGATAATTGGACGCCGCCCGCTTAACTGGCGCATAATGCAGGGGTATAAATTTTGAGCGTTTGTCAAATTTATTTTTTTGACGCTGTTTGATATTTACACAGGTTAGTGATCGGTCAGTTTCGCGCGCTACAGCGGTACGTTTAAAGATTTGTTGTGCTACCGGGGCTCCATCGCTTTTGATAATCGGTTTCAATATTTGAGTTTTTAGAGGAATCCCTTCATGGGCAACAAACTTTACGTCGGCAACTTGCCATACTCGGTCCGCGACGAAGACCTGCAACAATCTTTTGGTCAGTTTGGCGCTGTTACCAGCGCTAAAGTCATGATGGAACGCGACACCGGTCGCTCCAAAGGCTTTGGCTTTGTGGAAATGGGCAGCGATGCCGAAGCACAAGCAGCGATTGCCGGCATGAACGGCCAGCCTCTGGGCGGCCGCAGCGTTGTTGTCAACGAAGCACGTCCGATGGAAGCACGTCCTCCGCGTTCAGGTGGCGGCGGCTTTGGCGGTGGTGGCGGTGGCTACGGCGGCGGCGGTGACCGCTCTGGTGGCGGTGGCTACGGCGGTGGCGGTGACCGTTCAGGCGGCGGCGGCTACGGCGGTGGCGGTGACCGTTCAGGCGGCGGCGGCTACGGCGGCGGCGGCGGACGTTCTGGCGGCGGCGGTGGCGACGGCGGTTTTCGCAGCCCGTACGGCGGCGGCGGTGCTGGCGGCGGCCGTTCTGGTGGCGGCGGCGGTGGTGGTGGACGCGGCGGCTACTAAGCCCTTGCTACCCCTTAGAGCCTGAATCACTTCAGGCTGCACAAAAAGGCTTCAAAATGCAGATTTTGAGGCCTTTTTAACGTCCAAAACAAGCTCTAGCCCAATAAATACGGGTGCAAGCAGCTCCTAATTCAGTAGCGCCAAGAATCAATCTGCCTGGCGCGGTTTGCGCGCCCGACCCGTCAGCGCTTTGTCAAACAGCACGTTCGGCAGCAGGCGCAATAACTTGGCCACGACGCCCATTTGCCAGGGGATCACCTTGTAGCTGGCGCCCGCTTCAATCGCCGCAAAAGCCTGATCAGCAAACGCTTCGGGCGGCATCAAAAACGGCATGCTGTAGCTGTTTTTTTGTGTCAGCGGTGTGTCGATGTAGCCCGGGCAGATGGTGACGACCTTCACGCCTGAAGCTTTGAGCTCGCCGCGCAGGCTTTCACAGTAAGAAATCACGGCGGCTTTGCTGGCGCAATACGCGCCATGCCCAGGCAGCCCGCGTATGCCGGCGACGCTGCCAATGCCAACCAGCGCCCCTGAGCCGCGCTGCACCATCGCTTCAATAAAGGGGTGAAATGTCGCCGCCACGCCAATGTTGTTGGTGGCAAAGGTGCGCGCCATCACGTCCAAGTCAGTGCGTATGGCGCTGTCCATGCCAATGCTGATCCCGGCATTGGCAATGACGACGTCCGGCACGCCCTGGCTGGCGACGCAGGCCTGCCCGGCAGCCACGATGCTGTTCGTGTCCGCCACGTCTGCACAGTAAATTTGATAGCCGTCTGCGCCCATATTCATTGACTCAGCCCAGGTTTTGACCTCTTGCGTGCGGCGCGCTGCGAGCGCAAGCCGATAACCCGCCTGGTAAAACCTGAGCGCCAGCGCCTGGCCAATCCCGCTGGACGCACCGGTGATGAACACCAGCGGCTTCATTGGCTGACCGATCCCGGCATCAATTGGCCCTTGACGCGGCCTGTGAGAACGGCGATTCCCGTCAGGTTATCAAATGTAAAGGTGTCGCCGCTGAACTGGTCCGCCCCACGAATCAGCGTGACGGGCAAATGCGATTTGACCCGCTCTTCATTGACGAAGGCGTGCAAAAACTCGCCCTGAAACTCCATACGCGGCAGCACCTTGCCATCAGTGCCTGCCACAGCTTCACGAATGACTCTCGCGTTGCCGAAAAGCTGCACCTCGGAACCATCTCCATTACTCAGGGCACGGTTGCCAGTGGACGTGACGGGCCGGCCCGCATCGCTGATCGACAAAATGCGCGGCTGGTCGATCTCCAGCGTATCGCTGGCGGGGTAATGCCGCCCCTCGACACCATAAATTTCGCTTTTGAGCCGGCCCGACTCACCAAACGACTTGATGGTGAACTTGCGCATGAAATAGTCAACGTCATGCTTGGCGGCCTGAGCTGCTTCCTGGGCGCTGAACACCGGTGAGTTGCGTACCAGCCAGTATGTGCCGAGCGCGAGCGCACCCATGAGCACGATGGGCAGGTAAATGGACACCTGGTCCCAGGTGCGCAGCGCGCGCCGCCAGGGTTTGTGCAGCAAACTCAGCGACGGTGTCATGCGCGGTACGCCTGAAGCAGTTGTGCGTAGCGGCCACTGGCCACCAGGAGCAGGTCACACAGCTCACGCGCAGCACCATGGCCGCCTTGCGTTGTCGTGATGTGGTCTGCCATGGCTTTGACTTCCGGGTGCGCGTTGACCGGTGCGCAGCTGAATGCCGAAAGTTGCATGACGGGCAGGTCTGGCCAGTCATCACCCATGGCTGCGGCTTGCGACCAGCCAAGACCCAGCGCCTTGAGCGTGGCCTCGGCGGCAGGGTGCTTGTCTTCCGTGCCGAAATGGGCGTGGGTAATGCCCAAAGCGGCCAGCCGGTTGCGCAGCGGCAAGCTGTCCCGGCCAGTGATCACGGCTGGCGTGATGCCCGCTTTTTGCAGCATCTTCAAGCCATGACCGTCCAGCGTGTTGAAGCGCTTGAGGGTTTCGCCGTGCTCGGACATATACAGGCCGCCATCGGTGAGCACGCCATCGACGTCGAAAAAAGCGACCTTGATACCCTGGGCTTTGAGCAGCAGCTCGGGAGAAAAGTTAAGTGCCACCTTCATATGACTTTTGCCCTGAGCAAGTCATTGCTGTTCAAGGCGCCGCACAATTTACCAGCAACATCCACCACCAGCACGCTGGTGATGCTGTGCTGCTCCATCAGCGCCACGGCATCAACTGCCAGCGCATCCAGACGTATCGTTCGCGGGTTGGGATGCATCACGTCGCAGGCTTTGAGGCTGCGCAGGTCAACCCCTGTCTCAACCAGCCGGCGCAAGTCCCCGTCTGTAAAAACGCCCAGCACCTTGCCGAGCGCATTAACCACCGCTGAAGAGCCCAAGCCTTTGACGCTCATCTCGCGCATCAACTCGCTAAAGGTGGCATCCATGCTTACTGATGGCACTTGATCACCGCTGCGCATCACATCGCTCACATGGGTCAGCAGCTTGCGACCCAGAGCGCCGCCAGGGTGCGAGCGGGCAAAATCTTCTTCTTTAAAGCCTCGTGCATCGAGCAGTGCGACAGCCAAAGCATCACCCAGCGCCAACTGGGCGGTGGTGCTGGCGGTGGGAGCCAGGCTCAATGGGCAGGCTTCTTTTTCTACCCTGCTATCGAGTACGACATCAGCCTGGCGCGCAAGCGAGGAGTGCTGGTCACCGGTGATGGCGATCAGCGTCACTGCCAGCCGTTTGATGGCAGGCAGAAGGGTTGTCAGTTCGTTCACCTCGCCGCTGTTGGAAATGGCCAGCACCACATCTTGCGCAGTGATCATGCCCAAGTCTCCGTGGCTGGCCTCAGCTGGGTGAACAAACAGGGCGGGCGTGCCGGTCGAAGCCAGCGTGGCCGCCACCTTGCGCCCGATGTGGCCGCTTTTGCCCATACCCATCACCACCACCCGGCCCGGGCAAGCCAGCATCAGCTGCACGGCCTGCGCAAACTCTGCGCCCACGCGGCCGGCCAGTCCAAGCACAGCAGCGGCTTCAATTTCAAAGGTCTTGCGCGCCAGCGCCTGGGCTTTGTCGGGGTCGAATTGGGAAGCATCAAAACTCATGCCTGCATTCTATAGACCCCACCCCCCGCAGCTAGGGTGTGTTAATCATTAACCGGGCGAGCGAAAGTGTTCCAGGCGGCTCAGTGCAAGGCGTTTAACATCAAAGCATGAGCGCGCTTGAATTAACCTTGCTGTACCTGCTGGCCGCCGTGCTGGGGGTGACGCTGTTTCGCTGGCTCAAGCTGCCGCCCATGCTGGGGTATCTGGCCGTTGGCGTGGTGATTGGCCCACATGCGCTGGCCTTGTCAAAAAACGCCGATGGCGTGCGCCACCTGGGTGAGTTTGGCGTGGTGTTTTTGATGTTTGTGATCGGGCTGGAATTCAATTTGCCCAAACTGCGCTCCATGCGCCGTCATGTTTTTGGCCTGGGGCTGCTACAGGTGATGTTGACCATTGTGCTGGCCACGGGCGGGTCGCTGTTTTTGGCCAGCATGGCACCCACCCTGTGGAAGATGGACTGGCAAACCGCGCTGGCCTTGTCCGGTGCGATAGCCATGAGCAGCACCGCCATTGTGGTCAAGTTGCTGGCCGAGCGACTGGAAATGGAGTCCGAACATGGCAAGCGCATCATGGGCGTGCTGCTGTTTCAGGATTTGGCCGTGGTGCCGTTGCTGGTGCTGATCCCGGCACTGGGTGCGCCGGCAGACACGCTGTTCACTGCATTGGCGATTGCTGCCCTTAAGGCGGCCGTCCTGGTCGGTCTGCTGCTGACGGGTGGCCAGCGGGTGATGCGCTGGTGGCTGACGATAGTGGCGCGGCGCAAAAGCGAAGAGCTGTTCGTCCTGAATTTGCTGCTCGTCACGCTGGCGCTGGCGTGGGTCACAGAGCTGGCGGGGTTGAGCCTGGCACTTGGCGCTTTTATTGCAGGCATGCTGATATCCGAGACCGAATTCAAGCACCAGGTGGAAACTGACATTCGCCCGTTTCATGATGTGCTGCTGGGCCTGTTTTTCATCAGCATCGGCATGATGCTGGACTGGCACATCGTGCTGGAGCGCTGGCCGGTGGTGCTGCTGTTGGCCACGCTGCCGGTGGTGTTCAAGCTGGTGATGATCACGGCGTTGGCGCGGGCGCTGGGCGCCACGACGGGCACGTCGCTGCGCACCGGGCTTTATCTGGCGCAGGCCGGTGAGTTCGGCTTTGTGCTGCTGACTCTGGCCAATGAAAGCCGCCTGGTGCCGCCTGATCTGCTGAATCCGATTTTGGCCAGCATGGTGCTGTCGATGCTGGCCACGCCGTTCATTATTTTGTACAGCAACCGCATCGTGATGAAGCTGGTGGCCAGCGAATGGCTGCAGCAGTCGCTGCAAATGACGTCGATTGCGCGCAAGTCCATCAACACCAGCAAGCATGTCATCATTTGTGGCTATGGCCGTTGCGGCCAAAACCTGGGGTCGATGCTGGAGCAGGAAAACATCCAGTACATGGCGCTTGACCTGGACCCCGACCGCGTGCGGCAAGCCGCCGCTGCGGGCGATTCGGTGGTGTTTGGCGATGCGGTACGTCTGCAGGCGCTGATGGCCGCCGGCCTGGCGCGCGCCAGTGCGGTGGTGGTGACGTATCTGGACACGGCCAGCGCGCTGAAGGTTCTGGCCAATGTGCGGGCCCACGCACCAACCGTGCCGGTGATCGTGCGAACGGTGGATGACCATGACCTGGAAAAACTGCAGGCTGCAGGCGCGACCGAGGTGGTGCCCGAGGCGATTGAAGGCAGCCTGATGCTGGCCAGCCACGCGCTGGCGCTGGTTGGCGTGCCGATGCGCCGCGTGATACGGGTGGTGCAGGACCAGCGCGATGCGCGCTACAACCTGCTGCGCGGTTACTTTCGGGGGGCCGACGACGACACGGCTGACGAACAGGATGAAGAGCGCCTGGCGACCGTCACGCTGCCGCTGGGCAACAAGTTGCAGGGCAACTCGCTGGCTTCGCTGGTGCTGCATGCCGTGGGTGTTCGTGTGGTCAGCTTGCGCCGAAGCAGCGGCATGTCGCTGGAACCCTTGGACAACACGCTGCTCGAAGGGGGTGACACGCTGGTGCTGTCGGGCAAGCCCGGGGCACTGGCCGTGGCCGAAGACAAATTGCTGCGCGGCCGCAGCGTTAAACCGGGAGCCTCATGAACAGACGCCAAACATTGCAGACCCTGCTGGCGGCCAGCGCGTTGCCATGCCTCAATAGATTTGCACAAAGTTCCCCTGACGTTGCCGCATTGCTGCGCACAGGCGGCTGCGTGCTGATGCTGCGGCACGCACAAACCGAAGCCGGTGTGGGCGATCCGCCCAATTTTCAGCTTGGCCAATGCAGCACCCAGCGCAATTTAAGCAACGCTGGCAAAGACCAGTCCAAACGCATTGGCCAATGGTTTGCTGCCCGCAAGCTGGTCGTTAGCAGCGTTCAGTCCAGCGCCTGGTGCCGCTGCACAGAAACCGCGACGCTGGCGTTTGGCCGCTACGACTTGCTACCCGCACTGAACAGCACCTTTGACAGCCGCGGCAACCAAGCCGCGCAAACCGGGGCATTGCTTCAGCGGCTCAAAGGCATACGCGAGGGCCAGTTTGAAGTGTGGGTGACTCACCAGGTCAACATTTCTGCCTTCACTGGTGAAGGGCCTGCCATGGGTGAGGCGTTTGTGGTCAAGTTGGGCACGGGTGGGCTGCCTGGCCAGGTATTGGCGCGAACTGGCTTTACCTAAATCGCTATGATTTCAGGAGCTGCTTGCGCCCGTATTCATTGAGGTAGAGCCCGATTAGAGCCTTAAAATCGGGCTTTTTAGCGTTTCAGGCGGCCGCTTCAGCGCAATTCGCCGTATTGGGTTGCGCTGAGTGCGGGAGCCGCGGATGACTCGGGCATTTCGGTGTCTTCAAAGCCGGTGATCAGCGTGTACGAGCGCAGACCACTACGACTTTTGCCCGATGCGTCAGGCGTGGCCGGGTGTTGTGCAGACGCGGCGGTCAGCGCCTGTTTGAAGGCGGCCATTTCGTCGTCATGAATCGGGTCAAAGCGCTGTGCGCCAGGGTCTTTCAGCGCTGGCTTGGCAGCCTCAAAAGGCATGGGCTGGGACTCCAGTGCAGCTGGCTGGCTTGCGCCAAAATTGACGGCGTTGGCCGCTGCTGGGCGATTGTCGGTGCGCCAGTAAACGGACGTGACATAAATGCTGAAAAGGCTTTTGGCGGTACTGATCAGCAGTGTTTCAATTTCAGCCAGCTTGTCGGCCTGGCTGCCCAGGCCGGGCGCCACATCCATCATCACCAGAAACTGGTCGCCGCGCTGGTCCAGCGACAGCACCTTGAACTTGTAGCTGGCCGACAGCACGCCAGCGCGTGTCATGCTTTCGCGAATGGCGACATACAGCTGTTCTCGCCGGGCGTGGCGCTTGACTTTGCGGTCAACCTGCTTGGCCTGTGACGACATCGCGGCCTGGATTGCTGGCGGCAAGGACTTGTCCTGCGCTTGCGCGGGCTTGCTGCTCTGGGGCGTTCGGGTGCTGCCAGACGCTGGATTTTTAGGGGCGTCGGACTTGCTTGAGAACCAGTTAAACAAAGACATGATTGTGTTTTTCTTAAAGGTGATTCCCTCACCAGAATCACATCGTCAGATACGCTGACGCGGTCGAACCTATTGGCGCACAAAAAAGCACATGACAGCCACCATATATCAGTCCTCACCAACCGCCAGTCATGCCTGCCGTATTAAAACGAACCCTAGTGTGGGCAACGCGCCAAAGAAGTGAAGTTATCGTAAGAGGGACTTGCAGAATTCCGCAAGCCAGCCGAATTAACCGCTACGTGAGGTAAAAAAAGTTGCGGGCACCGCCTAAAAGGCTGCAAGATCAGGGTATTGAATCATGAACTTGGTGAGCCCCCATG
>JBILXX010000150.1:0-4391 GCA_044378095.1 Polaromonas sp. | reverse complement strand
AGTCATCTTGGCCAAATTCGACTACTACCCTGCGATTGTTCATTTTGCTATCCCTCTAAACTGAAGTAATCAGCTTTGGAGTGGATGTTCATATAAAAGTTCAATACATATGCAACACTACACTAGTTCTGGCCTTCGGTCAGGGTGTCCAGTTGGAATTTGCCACTCTTGTGCCACAACCAGGTGTCGGTGTACACCACCTTGCCCATGCGAGCGGGTGCCGGAAAGGGCGAAGCGCTGCGTATGGTGCGTTCAATTTCAGCCACCACTTCGGGCGCATGATTGGGTGCACGCATCCAGTCAAGTTTGGTAACCCGTCCTACCCGGTCAATCTCTACATTCAGCACGCCAATGGCATATAGCAGCGGCGGCATTCTGCCTTTGAAGATGCGGTCAGCATTGAGTCCGTACAAGTGGGTGGCGCCATCCGAGCGATAGGCTCTGGGCGTGGTGGCTGCCGAACTGCGTGCTGAGCCCTCGTTGCCGGGAACGGGGCCGATCACCGCTGAGGATGGCTCAGGTGTCGGGGTTGCGACTGGCTTGGGTGGTTCTTGCATGGGGGTTTTACAGGCTGCAACCAGGACAGCTGCCGCGCTGGAGACCAGTGCGGTGAGCCAGAAACGACGAGGGGCGGCGGTTAAAGGGTCTTTTCTCATGGCTGTTGTGTTGTGAGTTTGTTTTAATACAAGTAGCTTGTTTCGGCTATTTTGCCAATGTTTATATCTCTTTTTTGCGGTTTATGTCACCCGTGATTTCCAGCAGCTCGAGCCAGGACCTGTCCATTTTTCTTGAACTTTTAAGCCAAGCGCGTGCTGTGCTGGTGCAGGTAGATGCGGCTGAAGGATCTGTGCCGCGTGAGGCTGGCGCGTGGATGGCTGTTTTCAGTAATGCGCTTGTGGGTACGGTCGGCGGCGGGCATCTTGAGTTTGATGCGATTGCGCAAGCGCGTGAAATGTTGACCACTGGCGGTACAAAAACAGCCCGTGTTGCGCTCGGGCCATCGCTGGGCCAGTGCTGCGGTGGTGTGGTGCATTTGCGGTTTGAATCCGTCAGCGCAACGGATGCCCCTGCATTGGCTGACCGGCTGCAAGCGCCTGCGACTCCCGTGGCCTTGTTTGGCGGTGGCCACGTGGGTCATGCGCTGATAGACGTGTTGACCCGTCTGCCGTTTGCGGTGACCTGGATAGACAGCCGCGAGGGTGTGTTTGCCCAAAACTTGCCCCACGGCGTGACCTGTGAGCATTCAGAACCTGTCCAGTTGGCAGTCCATGGCCTGGCATCACAGTCCCGCGTCCTCATCATGAGCTTTAGCCATGCCGAAGACCTGGACGTGTTAGCCGCTTGCCTGATCCGCCAGCGCGAGAAAGCGGACTTGCCCTACATCGGCCTGATTGGCAGCAAAACCAAATGGGCCACTTTTCAGAACAGGCTGCGCGCACGTGGCTTTACAGATGCCGAGCTGTCGCATGTGACCAGCCCGATTGGCTTGCCAGGCATTTTGGGCAAAGAGCCTGAAGTGATTGCGGTGGCTGTGGCGGCACAGTTGTTGCAAGGTGTCGTGAGTGGTTAAAATAATTTCTTCAAGTCGCAGCGGAGCCAGTGAAACCAGCATTTCCAGTGTTCGCGACTTTATGACTGTTCAGAGCGCCCGCAGTGGTGAACAGGTTTTTACAGTGGCCATGCCGCTGTACTGAACAGGGTGCAATGATGGAAAGCTATCTTCTCGACTGGGCCAATCTGCTGCTGCGCTGGGCGCATGTCATCACCGCCATTGCCTGGATAGGCTCTTCTTTTTACTTTGTCTTTTTAGATTCCAGCCTGACGCCGCCCGTTGACGAAGACCTGAAAAAGCAAGGCGTGAGTGGCGAGTTGTGGGCAGTACACGGCGGCGGTTTTTACCACCCGGTCAAGTTTGCCAGCAAGCCGCCGGTGATGCCCGCGCATCTTCACTGGTTTTATTGGGAGGCCTATAGCACCTGGATCACCGGGTTTGCGCTGCTGACCGTGTCTTATCTCTGGAACGCCAGCGCCTACCTGATTGACAAGTCAAAGATGGACTGGCAACCCAGCACGGCCATTGTTGTGGCGCTGTCTTTTTTCGTCGTGTTCTGGCTTTTATACGACGCGATTTGCAGGGTTTTTGGCAAAGGCAAACATGGTGACGCCATCGTGGGTGCCGGCGTGGCGGTGCTGGTGTGTGTTGCGTCGTATCTGGCGTGCCACCTTTTCGCCGGGCGTGCGGCGTTCTTGCTGGTCGGTGCCATGATCGCCACCGCCATGAGCGCCAACGTGTTTTTCTGGATCATCCCCGGCCAGCGCACCGTGGTGGCCGACATCAAGGCAGGCCGGCCCGTTGACCCCATCCACGGGGTGCGCGGCAAGCAGCGCAGTGTGCACAACACCTACTTCACGCTGCCCGTACTGTTTGCCATGCTCAGCAACCACTACAGCTTTACCTGGAGCCACCCGCAAAACTGGCTGGTGCTGATATTGATGATGTTCGCCGGCGCGGCGATCCGGCAGTTTTTTGTGCTGCGCCATGGCTACAAGCTGGGCCGCAACCGTCACCCAATCGCCTACGCGCTGGTGGGTTGTGCGGTGATCTTTGGGGTCGTTGTGTGGCTCAAGCCCGCACCCGCTGTTGCTACCATTAGTGCTATTGATTCAGGAGCTGTTTACGCCCGTATTCAGGGCGCTCCAGGTCAAAATGACTACCAAAAAGTGGCCAAAATACTGGAAGCCCGGTGCTACCAGTGCCACGCTGCCCAAGTACAGATGAAAAACGTCCGGGTTGACTCCCCAGCACTGGTCAAGCAGCACACCCAGTCGATTTACCAGCAGGTGGTGGTGACCAAAATCATGCCGATGGCGAATTCCACAGGCATCACGGATGATGAGCGGGCGCAGATCAAAAACTGGTTTGAAGCAGGGGCTAAAACGGAATAGCTCAGAGCTTGAGTTCCCAAGTCTCGCCTATCAAGTCGTGCCCAAAGCCTTGGTAGGGCTCGCTTTTCGTCAGCTTGAACCCGCGCTTCAAATAAATGGCACGCGCCGCCTGCAAGCCGGAGTTCGTCCAGAGCACCATCTTTTTATAGCCCTTGCTGCGCGCAAACGCAACGCATTCGTCGCACAGCCTGCCGCCCAAGCCTAAGCCGCGGGCATCAGCCGTCAAAATCAGCAAGCGCAGTTGCGCAGTACGAGCTGATTTGCGCACCACAAACGCTGAACCCACCCGCACACCATTAACCTCGGCGATCCAGCATTTTTCATTCTCGGGCTGCCATTTTTGAACCATGCTGTTGACGATTCTCAAGACCAGCGCCTCAAAGCTTGCGTCCCAGCCGTATTCACGCCAGTAAATCTCACCATGCTGCTGCACCACCCAGCCCATGTCGCCGGGCTTAGGGTCGCGTAAAAGTATCAGTGGTTTGGTTTTTTTTGCGCTCATGCTGCCGCTTGGGCTAGTTGTATTGCCAGCTTATTGTGCCGCTCTACCAGCGGCTCCAACTCCAGCGTCGTCAGCCTGCCTTCCCGCAATACAACTTTGCCGTTAACGATGCTGTAGGCCGCTTGTGGGCTGCTGCAAAACAAAAGCGCGGCTAGTGGGTCATGCACCGCGCCGCCCGCCATGCCTAGCGTGCGCAAGTCAAACACAGCCAGGTCTGCGCACATGCCGGGAGCCAAGTGACCGATGTCCTGGCGGCCCAGTACGGCGGCGCCGCCGCGTGTGGCAAGAGTTAACGCGTCGCGTGCTGTCATCTCGGCGGGGCCCAAGTCACAGCCAAAAAAGGTTCGACCCGCCGCGTCAGTTTCGGGCGCTTGCATGGCCCGGCCGACCCGGGCTAGCAGCAAGGCCTGGCGCGCTTCATTCACCATGTGTGCAGCGTCGTTGCTGGCGCTGCCGTCTACGCCCAGGCCTACCGGCACGCCAGCATTTAGCATCTTGCGCACAGGCGCAATGCCGCTGGCCAGGCGCATATTGCTGCACGGGCAGTGGGCGACGCCGGTACGGCTGGCTGCAAACAGGCTGATGCTGCTGTCGTCCAGCTTGACGCAGTGCGCGTGCCACACATCAGCGCCCAGCCAGCCGAGGTCTTGCGCATATTGCGCAGGCGTGCAGTTAAATTTTTCACGTGAATAAGCCAGGTCGTGGTCGTTTTCAGCCAGGTGGGTGTGCAGCCGGGTGTGGGTGGCTCTGGCCAGCAGCGCCGACTCGCGCATCAAATCCTGGCTGACGCTGAAGGGCGAGCAGGGCGCAACGGCTATTGTCAGCAGTAAATAGAACTGTCCGGTTTTAGAGCAAATAGATTGTCCGCTTTTTCTATTTTGTTTGCGATGACTGCAAAGCTGCGTAGGGCGTAGCCCGAAGCGGCTTTGCAGCCATCGCGCGG
>JBILXX010000082.1:0-15950 GCA_044378095.1 Polaromonas sp. | reverse complement strand
TGCGAGAAGCGAGGGGGAATTGATGCGCCAACCCTGAGCCAGTGCCAAGCCAAGCTAAAAGTGCTTAAAATTTAAGCGCTAAGCGAGTTTGGGTGTTTGCTGATTTTTAATTCTGCAAGTCCCTCTTACCGACAAAATTCATTGTATTCCCACTAAAATTTTATGCAAAAAAATTTTCTATAAATCTAACGTAAATTGTAGAAACGCCCAAGCAGGGATGCCGGGATGCCGGGATGCCGGGATGCCGGGATGCCGGGGTCAGGATGCCGGGGTCAGGTCTTTTAACATCACATCGCTCTCCGCTGATTTCATAACTTTCCCCCGAATTTCGCATCGCCCCCGGCCCCAATCACCAACCGCTGCGTGGCCCTAGTCGCGGCCATATAAAATACCCGCGCCGCCTCCTGCTCATCCTCACCCTTCGGTGGCACATGCCCCAAACCCGGCAGCGCGACCACGGGAAACTCTTGGCCTTTGCTGACCTTCATGGTCATGATTTGTAGGGCGTTTGCGCTGTTGGTCATGCGCGTTACGCAAGTGCCGATCGAAGGAATCAGAGTCGCCATCTGTCAGCCGCCGCCCGTAAAGATTTGTTACTAAATCATGCCGCAAACCGGCTGTAGGGGTATATGTAAATAATCACCTTTTTTTGGTTCGGGCATGGGCATGCCGCCTTCGCGGCAATGACCGGTTTTTTGAAGTGGTGATTAAGACGTTTTGTACTTAAGCAGGCTGTTTTTAGGCATCAAATAGGCCTGAATGTCAATGAATACGTGCGCAAGCAGCTCCTGAAAATATAGCGTTTCAGCAAAGCAAATTTAACGCATCTTCAGCCACCCGCCAGCCGACTACGTCAGTCAACCACCCTCGCTTACACGCAGCAACGCAAGCCCAGTGCAAAGTCAGGCATGGTCAAACTTACAACACCCTCGCCTGCCAACCCTTCGCCGCCCCAGCCGACTGATGCCGCCACTGAGGCCATGCTGCTCATGCCCAACGAGCGGGACGAATCAATCGCCATGACGCCCGATGCGCCTGACCCGGTGATTGAGCAGGCGGCGGTTGATGTGGCGCGGGGCTTACAGGATACGAGCAAGGGCGTTGAGCTGAACCGGGCTTACACCAAGCTCAAGTAACTTAACCAACTGGAGTCCCGCCTGCGCGGGAATGACGGGCTATTTAGGGCACTTTTAATGGTTTTTGAGCTGATAAAGCCCGTTTTCAGGTATCAAATCGGCCTCCAGACCAATAGATACGGGCGCAAGCAGCTACTGAATATATAGCGCTTGCTGCCTGCTACGCAGGCGCTTCTACCCGCCCACCCGGATGCGTGGCCAGCCTGGCCGGGTCGCGGCCGTGGGTGGGTGCGGGGTCTGCCCACGGCCAGCCGCCGAACTGGGTGCTTTGGTAGTCGGCGATGGTTTGGCGTATCTCGGCTTGGGTGTTCATGACGAAGGGGCCGTACTGGGCGACTGGCTCGGCGATGGGTTTACCTTGCAGCAGCAAAAAATCGGCTTCTTCAATTCCATTGACCAAGTCAACCGGCACATCGCCCTGCAGCTCAATTGCGCCGTGGCTGCCCACGTTTTGCCCGCCAACGGTGACTGACTGGCCTTTGAAAAAGTACAGGTTGCGGCGGGTGCCTGTGTTGGCTGCCGGCAGCGTGTACCGGGCGCCGGGCTGCATGCGCAGCGTCCAGATGGCGACGTCGCTATTCGCTTGCGCGGCCCATGAGTCGGGCGGGGGGCTTAATGGGTTGATCGGTTGGCTCACATCGGCCAACTGGCCTGCGATGACGGACACGAATGTATCCAGCCCATTCGCGTCTTTGGTCACGCGGCCAGGAATGTCGTTGGCCCAAAGCATGGTGAAGTGCGGTTCAACCATTTTGCTCATCGCCGGCAAATTGAGCCAGATTTGAAACAGCTCCAGCGGGTTGGCGGCGTCGCCGTTGAGGAGCGGAAACATCTCGGCATGCACGATGCCCTTGCCTGCGGTGAGCCACTGCACGTCGCCCTGGCCAAAGCGGGCGGTGGCGCCCAATGAGTCTGAATGGTCTATCAGCCCTTTGCGCACAATCGTCACCGTTTCAAACCCACGGTGCGGGTGCGCGGGAAAGCCGGGCACGCTGTGGCCGTGGTACATGCTCCAGCCGTCTTTGCGGCTGAAGTCCTGGCCCATGTTGCGCCCGGCCAGGGATGCTTTGGGGCTCATGTCTGGGTTGGCGGCGGGGTAGGCGTCGTCGTGGTACGCGCAAAACAAAAACGGGTCGAGCGTAGGCCACTGGTGGCCGAGGGGCAAGATGTTGAGGATGGGTGACATGTCAGGCACTTGGTGGTCGAAGTTGAATTGACAAGTCGCCCTTATTTGGCGCGACTGCCCAGCACCGCCGCACCCAAAATGAGTACCGTGGCCAGGCCAATGCCCCAGGTTAAAGGCCGCCCGGTGGCAAACATCAACAGCACGGTGGATGCCAGCGGTGTGATGTAGCTCAATATGCCAATCTTGCGGGCATCGCCTTTTTTAAGCGCTGCGTCCCACAAGTAAAACGCTGCGCCTAGCGGGCCCAGGCCCATCAACACCATCAGCAGCCAGTCGCGTGCATTGAGTGCCACAGGCGGCTCAAGCAGCGCATGGCACAGCAATGACAGCACGCCAGACACGAGGCCAAACAGGCCAATGGCCGCCGTGGGAAAGCCGTGGCCTTGCACGGTCATGCGCTTGCCCATCAGTGAATAACTGGCCCAGATAAAGGCCGAAGCGGCCGCCGGGATGTAACCCCAGGCAAAGCCTTTGCTGACCAGGCCCTGCAGGCCCGATGCCAACAGCGTGTCACCCAAAATAGCAATGGCAGCGCCCAAAAAACCCGCGCAGGCAGCTATTAAATGAGTAGCCGTCAGTTTGATACCGGGCAAAAAAAGCGGTGCCATCAGCACAATGCCCAGCGGCCACAGGTAGTTGACCAGGTTGGCCTCAACCGCCGGGGCATGGCGCAGCGCGATAAACAGAAAAAAGTGAAAACCAAACAAGCCGTACACGCCCAGCGCCAAGGCAGACCAAGAGACTTTCCATTGTTTAAAAAACGGCCAGGCGGGCACACTGCCCACCAGCAGGGCAATGCCGGTCAGTAAAAATGGGGGAGCATGATTTAACAGTGTGCCAAGTACGGCCAGGGACGACCACAGGGCGATGGCGATGAGGGCAAGCAGGGTGGGGCTGGAGCGCATGGTTTTATCTTATGAAAAAAGGGGGCGACGGTACTGCTTGTCTTTGACTTCTTGACCACATGAGGTCATCATAAAAAAGCCCCGGCGTGTTGTTTAAACAAGCCGGGGCCTTTGAAGTCAAGCGCGGCTCAAGCCGCGTCTTGATTACTCGCTGGCAGCGCTTTCAACGTCAGCACCTGCGGGTATGGCTTCGAGTTCAGCCGCTTCAGCCTCAGCAATGGCGCGGCGCTCGGCGTCGTCCATCTGGTCCTTGGCTTTGCGCGCCTCGTGGTAAGCCATGCCGGTACCGGCTGGGATCAGGCGGCCCACAATCACGTTTTCTTTCAGGCCGCGCAGCTCGTCGCGCTTGCCCATAATGGCAGCCTCGGTGAGAACACGGGTGGTTTCCTGGAAGGAAGCCGCCGAAATAAACGAGTCGGTAGACAGCGACGCCTTGGTGATACCGAGCAGCAGGTTGGTAAACGTGGCCGGTATTTTGTCTTCAGCGCGCAATGCGTCGTTCATGTCCAGCATGGCTGAACGCTCGACCTGCTCACCCGCAATGTACGCGGAGTCACCGACGTTATCGACCACCACACGGCGCAGCATCTGGCGAACAATCACTTCAATGTGCTTGTCGTTGATCTTCACGCCTTGCAAGCGGTAAACGTCCTGCACTTCGTCGACGATGTAGCGGGCGAGCTCTTCCATGCCCAGCAAACGCAAGATGTCTTGCGGGTCGGCAGGGCCGTCCACAATCGACTCGCCTTTGTTGACAACCTGGCCTTCGTGCACCAGGATGTTTTTCTCCTTTGGCACCAGGTCTTCCCATACTTTGCCTTCTGGGTCGGTGATTTGCAGGCGAATCTTGCCTTTGGTCTCTTTACCAAACGACACGGTGCCGGTCATCTCGGCCAGCGTGCCCTTGTCTTTTGGCGTACGGGCTTCAAACAGCTCAGCCACACGCGGCAAACCGCCGGTGATGTCGCGCGTTTTCTGGCCTTCAATCGGGATACGGGCCAGCACCTCGCCGGGGCCCACGTCCTGACCATCACGCACCTGAACCAGCGCACCGATTTGAAAGCCAATCGTCACCGAGTGATCGGTGCCGGGGATTTTGACTTCGTTGCCAGTGGCATCTATCAGCTTGACGCCTGGGCGGATGACCGTGGTCGCGCCGCGACGTTTCGGGTCAATCACCACCAGCGTGGACAAACCGGTCACGTCGTCAACCTGATGGGCGACGGTCACGCCTTCTTCAACATTCTCGAACTGCGCTTTACCCGCGAATTCGGTAATGATCGGACGGGTCAATGGGTCCCAGTTGGCCAGAATCGTACCGGCCTTGATGGTTTGATCTGCCTTGACAGACAAAATCGCACCGTACGGTACTTTGTGACGCTCGCGCTCACGGCCATGCTCGTCGGTGATGATGATTTCGCCGGAACGGGCAATGACCACCAGCTCTTTTTTGCTGTTGGTGACATAACGCATCGGTGCGTTAAAGCCAACCACGCCGTCGGACTTGGACTCGACGCTGGAGGCAATCGCCGCGCGGGATGCTGCACCACCGATGTGGAAGGTGCGCATTGTCAGCTGCGTGCCGGGCTCACCAATCGACTGGGCAGCAATGATACCGACAGCCTCACCGATGTTGATCAGTCCACCACGACCCAAGTCGCGGCCATAGCACTTGGCGCACAGACCAAAACGGGTTTCGCAGTTCAGTGCGGTGCGTACCTTGACTTCATCAACGCCAGCAATTTCCAGCTCTTCAATCATGTCTTCGTCGAGCAGCACGCCACGCGCTGCCAAAACAGAGCGGTTTTCCGGGTGCAGCACGTCTTCAACCACCGTGCGGCCCAAAACGCGGTCGCGCAATGACTCGATGACTTCGCCGCCCTCAACAATGGCGCGCATGACCGAGCCTTCGTGGGTACCGCAATCGTCTTCAGTCACCACCAGGTCTTGCACCACGTCGCACAGGCGGCGGGTCAAATAGCCGGAGTTCGCGGTTTTCAATGCCGTGTCAGCCAGGCCTTTACGCGCACCGTGCGTGGAGATGAAGTACTCCAGCACATTCAGGCCTTCGCGGAAATTCGCTGTAATTGGCGTTTCGATGATGGAGCCGTCAGGCTTTGCCATCAAGCCGCGCATACCGGCCACCTGGCGAATCTGCGCAGCGGAGCCGCGTGCGCCCGAGTCAGCCATCATGTAGATGGAGTTGAACGACTCCTGCTCTACGCTCTTGCCGTGGCGGTCCAGCACTTTTTCTTTCGACAACTGAGCCATCATGACCTTGGACACGTCGTCTCCCGACTTGCCCCAGATGTCCACCACCTTGTTGTAGCGCTCGCCAGACGTCACCAGACCCGAGACATACTGCTGCTCGATTTCTTTGACTTCTTTTTGTGCGCGCGCAATGATGGCGCCCTTTTCCTTTGGCACCAGCATGTCTTCGATGCAAATCGAAATACCGGTTTGTGTTGCCAGGCGGAAGCCGGACTGCAGCAGCTTGTCTGCAAAGACCACGGTTTCTTTCAGGCCGCACTTGCGGAACGACACGTTGATGAGTTTGGAGATTTCTTTCTTTTTCAACGCTTTGTTGATGTTCGAGAAAGGCAAACCCTTAGGCAAAATTTCGGACAGCAAGGCGCGTCCACCGGTGGTTTCCCACAGCTTGGTTGACGGCACAAACTCGCCCGTGGCTTTGTCTTTGGTGTAGTCGGTCAAACGCACATTGATGCGTGCGTTCAAGTCCAGCTCGCCCGCATCAAAGGCGCGGCGCACTTCACCGGTATCAGCAAAAACCAAACCTTCGCCCTTGCCGTTGGTGCGTTCGCGGGTGGTGTAGTACAAGCCGAGCACCACGTCTTGCGACGGCACAATCGACGGCTCGCCGCTGGCAGGGAACAGGATGTTATTGGACGCCAGCATCAAAGTGCGGGCTTCCATTTGCGCCTCTACCGACAAAGGTACGTGGACCGCCATCTGGTCACCGTCAAAGTCGGCGTTAAAGGCCGAGCAAACCAATGGGTGCAACTGAATCGCCTTGCCTTCAATCAGGATCGGCTCAAACGCCTGAATGCCCAAACGGTGCAGCGTTGGCGCACGGTTCAGCATCACAGGGTGCTCCTTGATGACCTCTTCCAAGATGTCCCACACGACTGGCGTGCCGGATTCGACTTCTTTCTTGGCTGCCTTGATCGTCGTGGCAATGCCGCGAGACTCGAGCTGCGCAAAAATGAACGGCTTGAACAGTTCGAGCGCCATCAACTTCGGCAAACCGCACTGGTGCAGCTTGAGGGTTGGGCCCACGGTAATGACTGAACGGCCAGAATAGTCGACGCGTTTGCCCAGCAAGTTCTGGCGGAAACGGCCTGACTTGCCTTTGATCATGTCGGCCAGCGACTTGAGCGCACGCTTGTTGGCACCCGTCATGGCTTTACCACGGCGACCGTTGTCAAGCAGTGAATCCACCGCTTCTTGCAGCATGCGCTTTTCATTGCGGGCAATGATTTCAGGCGCTTTGAGTTCCAGCAAACGGCGCAGACGGCTGTTGCGGTTGATCACGCGGCGGTACAAGTCGTTCAGGTCAGACGTTGCAAAACGGCCACCGTCCAGCGGCACCAGCGGACGCAAGTCTGGCGGCAACACGGGCAGCACGTCCAGCACCATCCACATGGGTTTGATGCCTGACTTTTTGAAGGCTTCCATCAATTTCAAACGCTTGGCGTTTTTCTTGATTTTGATTTCAGAGCCGGTCAAATCGTTGCGCAGCTTGGTGATTTCGTCGTCCAGGTCCAAGCCTTCGAGCAGGTCTTTGACGCCCTCAGCACCCATCTTGGCGGTGAACTCGTCGCCATACTCTTTGACTTTGGCGTCGTAGTCGTCCTCAGACATGATGCTGAATTTCTTCAGCGGGGTCATGCCGGGGTCGGTGACGACATATGCTTCAAAGTACAACACGCGCTCGATATCGCGCAGCGTCATGTCGAGCACCAGGCCCAAGCGCGATGGCAGGGACTTCAGGAACCAGATGTGCGCGCACGGTGCAGCCAGGTCAATGTGACCCATGCGCTCGCGGCGAACCTTGGTTTGCGTGACTTCAACGCCGCACTTCTCGCAGATCACGCCGCGATGCTTGAGGCGCTTGTACTTGCCGCACAGGCATTCGTAGTCTTTGATAGGGCCAAAAATCTTGGCGCAAAAAAGACCGTCGCGCTCAGGCTTGAAGGTGCGGTAGTTGATGGTTTCTGGTTTTTTGACTTCGCCGAATGACCACGAGCGGATCTTTTCGGGGGAGGCCATGCCAATTTTGATGGCATCAAAATGCTCTTCAGGCGCAAACTGTTTGAACAGGTCGAGTAATGATTTCATGAGTAATCCTTCTTTATCCTGAATTAAGAACGGTCAAGTTCCATGTCGATACCGAGCGAGCGGATCTCTTTGACCAGCACGTTGAACGATTCGGGCATACCAGCCGTGATGGCGTGCTCGCCCTTGACGATGCTCTCGTACACCTTGGTGCGACCCACCACGTCGTCTGACTTGACGGTGAGCATTTCCTGCAGCACATACGATGCGCCGTAGGCTTCGAGTGCCCAGACCTCCATCTCGCCGAAACGCTGGCCACCAAACTGGGCTTTGCCGCCCAGCGGTTGCTGCGTGACCAGTGAGTACGGGCCGGTGGAGCGTGCATGCATCTTGTCGTCGACCAGGTGGTGCAATTTCAGGAAGTGCATGTAGCCCACAGTGGTCGTGCGCTCAAACGGATCGCCCGTGCGTCCGTCATACAACTGGGCTTGTGTGCGGGTGGCGGTCAAGCCCTTGGCCTTGGCCAGGTCAGGCGGGTATGCCAGTTGCAGCATTTCCATGATTTCGGCCTCTGATGCGCCGTCAAACACGGGGGTTGCAAACGGAACGCCACCTGACAAATTGCCAGCCATCTCCAGCACTTGCACATCCGACAGCTTGGACAGGTCTTCGGCACGGCCAGACTTGTTGTAGACGGTGTCGAGCAGCGCACGCACTTCAGCCACTTTGGCTTCGGCTTGCAGCATGTCACCAATGCGCTGGCCCAGGCCTTTAGCAGCCCAGCCGAGGTGAACTTCAAGCACCTGGCCCACGTTCATGCGCGATGGCACGCCCAGCGGGTTCAGCACGATGTCACACGGTGTGCCGTCGGCCATGTGCGGCATGTCTTCGACCGGAACGATCTTGGACACCACACCCTTGTTACCGTGGCGGCCTGCCATTTTGTCGCCTGGCTGCAAGTGGCGTTTGACGGCCAGGTACACCTTGACCATTTTGAGCACGCCTGCTGGCAACTCGTCGCCTTGGGTCAGCTTTTTGCGCTTTTCCTCGAACGAAAGGTCAAAGCTGTGACGCGTCTGCTCCATCGAGTTTTTGATGCTCTCGAGCTGCGCAGCCACTTCATCATCGGCAGGACGCACATCAAACCAGTGGTATTTTTCAACGCCAGCCAGATAAGCCTTGTCGATTTTGGTGCCCTTGGCCAGCTTTTGCGGGCCACCGTTTGCAACCTTGCCATTGAGCAGCTTTTCAATCCGGTCAAAAGCATCGGCTTCAACAATGCGAAGCTGGTCATTCAAGTCCAGGCGGTAACGCTTGAGCTCGTCGTCAATGATCTGCTGGGCACGCTTGTCGCGCACGATGCCTTCGCGGGTGAAAACCTGCACGTCAATGACCGTGCCGCGCGAACCCTGGCTCACGCGCAGCGAGGTGTCTTTCACATCACTGGCTTTTTCACCGAAAATCGCGCGCAACAGTTTTTCTTCAGGTGTCAGCGTGGTTTCGCCTTTAGGCGTGACCTTGCCAACCAGTGTGTCACCGGGCTGGACTTCAGCGCCGACATAAATGATGCCGGACTCGTCAAGGCGGTTGAGCTGGTGCTCAGACAGGTTGGGAATATCGCGGGTAATCTCTTCGCTGCCGAGCTTGGTGTCGCGCGCCATCACCACGAGTTCTTCGATATGGATCGAGGTGTAGCGGTCTTCAGCCACCACACGCTCACTGATCAGAATCGAGTCTTCGAAGTTGTAGCCGTTCCAGGGCATGAAGGCGATCAGCATGTTCTGGCCAATGGCGATTTCGCCCAGGTCGGTCGATGCGCCGTCGGCAATCACATCGCCTTTGGCCAGCTTGTCGCCCATTTTGACGATAGGACGCTGGTGAATGTTGGTGTTCTGGTTGGAGCGCTGGTATTTGATGAGGTTGTAGATGTCTACGCCCACTTCACCTGCCAGTGCTTCAGCATCATTGACGCGCACCACAATGCGGGTTGCGTCAACATAGTCAACAATACCGCCGCGCGTGGCAGTCACCACCGTGCCGGAGTCAACCGCTGCAACGCGCTCGATACCGGTACCGACCAATGGCTTTTCAGGGCGCAGCACAGGCACTGCCTGGCGCGACATGTTGGCACCCATCAGTGCGCGGTTGGCATCATCGTGCTCCAGGAAAGGCACGAGTGAAGCGGCCACCGAAACGATCTGCGCAGGGGATACATCCATGTACTGAACGCGCTCAGCGCCGACCAGAATCGATTCGCCGTTTTCACGAGCCGACACGAGGTCGCCGGTCAGCTTGCCTTCTTTGTCCAGCGCGGCGTTGGCCTGGGCAATCACGTACTTGCCTTCTTCAATCGCTGACAGGTAATCGATTTGCATCGTGACCTTGCTGTCAACCACCTGGCGGTACGGGGTTTCAATGAAGCCGTATTCATTCAGACGTGCGTACAAAGCCAGTGAGTTGATCAGGCCAATGTTCGGGCCTTCCGGTGTTTCAATCGGGCAAACGCGTCCGTAATGGGTCACGTGAACGTCGCGTACTTCAAAGCCAGCGCGCTCGCGGGTCAAACCACCAGGGCCAAGGGCCGATACACGGCGCTTGTGGGTGATCTCAGCCAGCGGGTTGGTCTGGTCCATGAACTGTGACAACTGCGACGCGCCGAAGAACTCTTTGAGTGCAGCCGAAATCGGCTTGCTGTTGATCAGGTCATGCGGCATCAAAGGCTCTTGCTCGGCCTGACCCAGGCGTTCTTTGACAGCTTTTTCAATCCGCGCCAAACCCGTGCGGTACTGGTTTTCAGCCAGCTCACCGACACAACGCACACGGCGGTTGCCGAGGTGGTCGATGTCATCGACTTCGCCGTTGCCGTTGCGCAGATCCACCAGAATCTTGACGACCGCCAAAATATCTTCGTTGGTCATGACCATCGGGCCAGTTGATGAGTCGCGGCCCACGCGGGCATTGAACTTCATGCGGCCAACGCGCGACAGGTCATACGTGTCGGGGTTGTAGAACAGACGCTGGAACAAGGCTTGCACAGCGTCTTCAGTGGGAGGCTCACCAGGGCGCATCATGCGGTAGATGGCCACGCGTGCGGCAAACTCGTCAGCTGTTTCGTCAGAGCGCAAAGTTTGCGAGATGTATGAGCCTTGATCGAGCTCATTGGTGTACAGCACTTGCAGGTCTTGTACGCCGGCAACGCGCAGCTTCTTTAGCAACACGTCGGTCAGTTCGTCGTTGGCCTTGGCAATGATTTCGCCTGTTTCTGCATCAACGATATTTTTGGCAACCACACGGCCGAGCAAGAAGTCTTCTGGCACGCTGATGCTGTTGGTACCACTGGTTTCCAGCTCACGCGTGTGGCGCACCGTAATGCGCTTGTCTTTGGCGACCACAACTTTGCTCGACTTGTCGGTGATGTCAAAGCGGGCAACTTCGCCGCGCATGCGCTCGGCGACAAATTCCATCTGGGCGCCGCTGTCCATCAGGCGGAAGTTATCGAACACAAAGAAGTTCGCAAGTATGGATTCGTGGTTCAGGCCAATCGCCTTGAGCAAAATCGTGACCGGCATTTTCCGGCGACGGTCGACGCGGAAGTACAAAATGTCTTTGGGGTCAAACTCGAAGTCCAGCCATGAGCCACGGTAAGGGATGATGCGTGCTGAAAACAGCAGCTTGCCTGAGCTGTGGGTTTTGCCCTTGTCGTGTTCAAAAAACACGCCAGGTGAACGGTGCAGCTGGGACACGATCACGCGCTCGGTTCCGTTGATCACGAACGAGCCTTTGTCAGTCATCAAAGGCACTTCGCCCATGTAGACTTCCTGCTCCTTGACTTCCTTGACGACCTTGGACTGGGATGTCGATGACTCACGGTCATAAATGATCAGTTGCACTTTGGCGCGAACGGCAGAAGCGAACGTCAACCCACGCGTCTGGCATTCACGCACATCAAATGCGGACTTGGCCAGGTTGTATTCGAGAAACTTCATCTCGACAAAACCGTTGTGCGAGACGATTGGAAAAGCATTGTCAAAGGCAGCCTGCAGGCCTTCTAAAGTACGGGCTTTGGGTGATTTGTCAGCCTGCAAAAACGCGGTGTAGGCGTCTTTTTGCATTTGCAGCAAATAGGGAACAGCTAAAACGCTTTCCCGGCTGCCAAAGCTTTTGCGAATGCGTTTACGTTCGGTGAATGAATATGCCATGAGTTCTCCGCGTGATGGACTGATGCAAACTGCTCTGATGACTCTTTGCCCGAACACACAGCATGTTCAGGCGGGCTTGGTGGTTGGCCGCTACCAACCATGGCGGACAGTGACGCATTGCACGTCACCCGAACCAAGGTTCTTTCTGTCGTCGAAATTCAGAAAGTACTGAGAAGATGACTGTTTTATCAGCTTTTCAGTACGCTCACAGGTTCAAAGGACTCCAATGAATAAGTACAAAAGGCTGGAAGCCCTTTTGAAGGACTTCCAGCCTTTGCAAACACAAGCAATTACTTGAGTTCGACTTTCGCGCCAGCTTCTTCGAGCTTCTTCTTGGCAGCTTCTGCGTCGGCCTTTGGGATGCCTTCTTTGACGTTCTTTGGAGCACCGTCCACCAGGTCTTTGGCTTCTTTCAAGCCCAGACCGGTCAGTTCGCGAACTGCCTTAATGACTTGCACCTTCTGGGCGCCAGCTTCGAGCAGCACGACGTTGAAGTCGGTCTTCTCTTCGACTGCAGCGGCTGCACCGCCACCGCCGCCAGCCGCAGGAGCTGCCATAGCAGCTGCGCTCACGCCAAATTTCTCTTCGATGGCTTTCACCAGTTCGTTGAGTTCCATGACCGTCATGGTGTCAAGCGAGGTCAAAAATGCGTCTTTATCGAATGCCATTTTAAAATTTCCTAAATATCAATTGGTTTAATTTACGCTGCTACAGCTTCGGCTGGAGCTTCTTCGGCTGCAGCGGCGTCGCCGCCACCCTTTTTCGCCGCCAGCGCGCCCAGCACAACGGCTGTACGCGAAATCGGCGACATCAAGAGGCCGCAAATCTGAGCCAGCAACACTTCTTTCGAAGGAATGCTTGCCAGTTGCTTGACGCCGTTCACGTCCAGGGTTTTGCCTGCAAATGCACCACCGCGAATCACCAACTTGTCATTGGTTTTCGCAAAGTCAGACACCACTTTCGCGGCGGCTACTGCATCAACAGAAAAGCCATAGATCAGCGGGCCGGTCATCTGGTCAGCTACAACTTCAAACGGGCTGCCTGCCATGGCACGGCGAGCCAGGGTGTTTTTCAGAACACTCAGGGTCACGCCGAGGCCACGGGCCTGGCTGCGCAGCTTGGTCATGTCAGCAACCGTGATGCCGCGGTACTCAGCCAGCACGAGCGTTTGAGCTTTAGCTGCGAGTCCTGTCACTTCATCAATGACGGCTTGTTTCTCACTGCGATTGAGACTCAAGGTCTACTCCTTTAAATATGTTGTCAGTTTGCATCTTCATGCACGCCGACAACTGCCACATTCAGCGACCAACTGTTTTCAGGTTTTAAAGCCATTCAAGCAGCGGGCACGCCATCTGCGTTGGTCGGTCTTTTGCAAGATCAATTAAGCAACCGGGTCAAGCCTGTCACACCAACGGTCATGGATGGCCTGCAAGCGCTTTTCAGCCCCTGCAGCCCACCACTCTGGGCTACTCTTGAGAGCAGCCCAAATTTTTTACATCAAGCCGCGATGGTTTGCGTGTCGACGCGAACGCCCACACCCATCGTTGACGAGACTGCTACTTTTCTCAGGTATACGCCTTTGCTGGATGCTGGCTTGGCCTTGACCAATGCATCGATCAGCGCGGCCAAGTTACCCTGCAACTTGTCGGTATCAAACGAACGGCGGCCAATCGTGCCGTGCACGATACCGGCTTTGTCGACGCGGAACTGCACCTGGCCAGCTTTTGCGTTTTTCACAGCGGTGGCGACGTCAGGCGTCACGGTGCCGACCTTCGGGTTAGGCATCATGCCGCGT
Organism: Polaromonas sp.; assembly: GCA_044378095.1. Taxonomy (GTDB): domain Bacteria; phylum Pseudomonadota; class Gammaproteobacteria; order Burkholderiales; family Burkholderiaceae_C; genus Polaromonas. Next base: position 2,433 of record JBILXX010000082.1, on the reverse strand, counting down.
GGGCCAAGAATCTGACCCAGCGTGCCGACAATACGCATGGCATCGGGTGAAGCGATGACGACGTCGAAGTCCATTTTTCCAGCTTTGATGTCAGCAGCCAAATCGTCCATGCCGACGATGTCTGCACCTGCGGCTTTGGCTTCTTCAGCCTTGGCGCCTTGTGCAAACACGGCAACACGCTTGGTTTTACCGGTGCCGTTCGGCAGAACGACAGCGCCGCGAACGACCTGGTCAGATTTCTTGGCGTCGATACCGAGCTGCACCGCCACGTCGATGGATTCATCAAACTTGGCAACTGCAAACTCTTTGACGAGACCCAGGGCATCGCCCAGAGGGTACAACTTGTTGCTGTCGATTTTGTCGCCAACAGTCTTTTGGCGTTTGGTTAACTTGCTCATACAACACCTTCCACCGTGACGCCCATGGAACGGGCCGATCCGGCAATTGTGCGAACCGCTGCATCGAGGTCAGCGGCCGTCATGTCTTTCATCTTGTGCTTGGCAATTTCCTCAAGCTGTGCGCGGGTGATCTTGCCGACCTTGACGGTATGCGGCGTCGATGAACCCTTTTCAAGCTTGATGGCTTTCTTGATCAATGTCACAGCGGGTGCTGTTTTGATGATGAAGGTAAAGCTCTTGTCTGCAAATGCAGTGATGATCACTGGCAGCGGCAGACCTGGCTCGATACCCTGGGTCTGCGCATTGAATGCCTTGCAGAACTCCATGATATTCAAACCACGTTGACCCAAAGCCGGGCCAATTGGGGGGGACGGGTTGGCCTTACCAGCTGGCACTTGCAGCTTGATGAAGCCGACGATTTTTTTCGCCATACTTTTCTCCTTGCGGGTAATAACGTCTGACAACTGCCATGCAGCGCCAAACTCCCCGCGGTTACACAACTCAAAAAGACTTTTTCAAGTCACAGCGCCGAGTTGCAAAGCGCTGAATCTAATCAGTTTGAGGACAGGGCAATGTGGCGCTACGCACCTTCTTTGGTCTGTCCCGCAAAATCTTAAGTTATCAGGTCTTTTCGATCTGACTGAATTCCAGTTCAACCGGCGTGGCACGTCCGAAAATCGTGACCGATACGCGCACTTTGTTTTTGTCGTAATTGACTTCCTCAACCGTGCCATTGAAGTCAGTGAACGGGCCGTCCTTGACGCGCACATATTCACCCGTTTCAAATTCAACCTTATGGCGCGGCTTGTCGGTACCTACCTGCATCTGGCTGACGATGGCCTGCACATCTTTTTCAGATATCGGTGACGGGCGATTTTTGGCGCCGCCTACAAAACCCGTGACCTTGTTGGTGTGCTTGACCAGATGCCAGCTTTCGTCGTCCATGGCCATTTCAACCAGCACATAACCAGGAAAAAACCGCCGCTCGGTGGTCTTTTTCTGGCCATTTTTAATCTCGACGACTTCTTCAGTGGGCACCAGAAATCGGCCAAACTTTGACTGCATGCCTGCGCGATTGATGCGCTCGGTAATGTTTCGCTCCACGGCCTTTTCCATGCCAGAGTAAGCGTGAACCACATACCAGTTCATGCCAGGCGTCGGCGTTAAAGACGAGCCAGCCACAAACTCGTTGACCACCACCGTATTGAGATCACTCATTATTTTTTCCATCCCAGCAGCAGGTCATAAAAAACCCATTCGAGTGTTTTGTCGGTCAGCCACAAGAACAGCGCCATCACCACAACAAAGGCAAACACGTATGCCGTCATTTGCATGGCCTCCTTGCGAGCGGGCCAAACGACCTTTTTGACCTCGCGCACTGAATCTCGGCCAAAAGCAACAAATTGCTTGCCAACTTCAGAAGTCATGAATACGACCACAGCTGCCGCCAGGCAAGCCAGCAACGCGGCCCACTGCGCAAGCTGCCCCTGCTTGGCAAGCAGGTAAAAACTGGCCAGCGATGCCAGCACCAGCGCTATTGCCAGACCCAGTTTGGCCTTGTCAGCAGTGGTACTAACCGTTTCAACTTGAGAAGAAGCCATTTTTGCCGAATATCCTGTTTAATCTGCACGTGCCACTTGAGACACTTAAGCCCAATGAAAGCTGTTGGCTCTCATCGGGCTTGTTTTAACTCTCTTACCACCCGTCACTTCTACGCGATCAAAGCGCCGGTGGCAGGGGCAGTAGGAATCGAACCTACAACCTTCGGTTTTGGAGACCGACGCTCTGCCAATTGAGCTATACCCCTCCAGAAATCTTTTTATTTAAGCCAAAATCTTGGCAACCACACCAGCACCAACGGTCTTGCCGCCCTCACGGATGGCAAAGCGCAGGCCTTCTTCCATCGCAATCGGGTTGATCAGCTTGACCGTGATCGACACGTTGTCCCCTGGCATCACCATCTCTTTGCCTTCTGGCAACTCGATCGCACCAGTCACGTCCGTTGTGCGGAAGTAAAACTGGGGGCGGTAGTTGT
>JBILXX010000081.1:0-16176 GCA_044378095.1 Polaromonas sp. | reverse complement strand
TTGCGAGAAGCGAGGGGGAATTGATGCGCCAACCCTGAGCCAGTGCCAAGCCAAGCTAAAAGTGCTTAAAATTTAAGCGCTAAGCGAGTTTGGGTGTTTGCTGATTTTTAATTCTGCAAGTCCCTCAACTGTATGGCGAACTGCAAGCTGGCTCGTACCTGTTCATGGACGCAGACTACGCCGCCAACGAGCCTGTCGCGAACCAGCCGCGCTTCAAGCATGCGCTGTTTGTCAAGACCCAGGTCATCAGCGTGCAGGCTGGCCATACTGTTTGCGACGCAGGCCATAAAAGCCACGCGATTGATTCAGGCCTGCCCAAAGTCCATGCCTTCAGCAGCCGCAGTGAGCTGGACTATGCCAACGGTGGCGACGAACACGGTATTTTGAAACCCGTCGCAGGCAGCACTCGGCTGCCCAGCCTTGGCAGCATGTTGTGGCTGATACCGGGGCACTGCGACCCGACCGTGAACCTGTACAACGTGATGATTGGCGTGCGTGGCGGATTGCTCAAGGGGGTGGTGGAGCGCATCATCACAGTGGATGGGCGTGGCTGTTTAACCTGATTCAGGTAAACAGCTCGTTGCCCGCCGCAGGAGGCGCAACCCCCAAATGCCGATACGCCGCCAGCGTCGCAATGCGCCCGCGCGGTGTGCGCTGCAAATAACCTTGCTGAATCAGAAACGGTTCAATCACGTCTTCAATCGTGTCGCGCTCTTCGCCAATGCTGGCGGCAATGTTGTCCAGCCCGACTGGGCCGCCATCAAAGCGGTGAATCACGCATTCCAGCAACTTGCGGTCCATCACGTCAAAGCCTTGCGGGTCCACGTCGAGCATGGCAAGTGCCTTGTTCGCGATGTCCAAAGTGATTTCGCCTTTGCCTTTGACATCTGCAAAATCACGCACGCGGCGAAGCAAGCGGTTGGCGATACGCGGTGTACCGCGTGAGCGGCGGGCAATCTCAAAACCGCCCTCTTCGTCAGTCGGTACGTTCAGCAAGCCCGCGCTGCGTTTGACGATGCGCGCCAGCTCATCAGCGGTGTAAAACTCCAGCCGCGCCACGATACCGAATCGGTCACGCAACGGGTTGGTCAGCATGCCCGCGCGGGTAGTGGCGCCGACCAGCGTGAAAGGCTGCAAATCAAGCTTGATACTGCGCGCCGCCGGACCTTCGCCAATCATGATGTCGATCTGGTAGTCCTCAAGTGCAGGGTACAAAATCTCTTCAACCACCGGGCTGAGGCGGTGAATTTCGTCGATGAAAAGCACATCGTTTTTTTCAAGATTCGTCAGCAGCGCGGCCAGGTCTTTGGGCTTTTCAAGCACCGGGCCGCTGGTTTGCCGCATGTTCACGCCCAGCTCATGCGCAATGATGTGGCTCAGTGTGGTTTTACCCAAACCCGGCGGGCCAAACAGCAGCACGTGGTCCAGCGCCTCGCTGCGTTTTTTGGCGGCGCCAATAAAAATCTCAAGCTGCTCGCGCACCTTGGTCTGGCCCACATATTCATCAAACAGCTTGGGGCGCAGTGCGCGCTCAATCGCTTCTTCTTTAGGGGAGTCAGGCGCAGCAGATATCACGCGCCGCGAGGGCGGCAAGTCGGCCAGGTTGAAGTCGTCGGTTTGGATAGTCATGGGGTACGGCCTTTTACCAATCGATCTACGCCTTCAATGAATTTGCGCAGACTTGGCGACCTAGGTTGATCCAGATTCAGATGCGGTGATATTTTCTCAGCCCAGCCTAGCTTCACACCGGGCCCTGCAGAACCCTCGTCGAACTTCAAAGCTTTGGCAAGCTTTTCCCAAGCTCCAACGATTGCGTCTGGTTCCAATCCTTTTAGTACCGACTTATCAAGCCTTTTGGGATACGCACTGCGCAGAGCATTGATGTCGGAAATAAACCAGCTTTCACTTTCCTTAATAGCCAATCGGAAAAGCACTTGAGGCTTTTCAGCTAGTGCGGCGAGCATTGCATTCAGATCTCGCAACAACTCAACGCATGGCGTGTCGTCAGTATCAACAACCACTAACACGACAACAGTTTGCGGAGCTCTCTTTGCGTAAACACGCAACTTAGAGGGTAATTGATCAAGCAGGCCTAAATGCTTCGGATCGGAAATAGCGTGCGGATCAATAGGCAAGTTTCCTCTTCCGCAATGCCAATGGATCGCAAAATCCGTTCCGTCAATCAAGTTGAATTTTTTTTCAAGGATTTTTTTTATTGTCGGAACGTCTGAGATTCCTTCGACCAGAACTTCCAGCCAAATCATGGATTGCCAATTCCAAAATGATTGCTGTACCAAAGATTTCCCATCGGTATCCCTTCATTGAAGAAACTCACAATGTCGGGAATATCGGCCGCTCTGGTCAAGGTTGAATAGCCATCTGTCCCTTTATCGAGAATCCAAACCTCTGAAGGAGTTAAGGCATCTACGAAATGGGGTGAATGCGTTGTCACCAAGACTTGCGGGCCTTTTTCTTCTGCGGCAAATTCTTTCAACTCATTTGCCAAATGAATCAGAAGTTGATGATGTAGCCCGTTTTCAGGCTCCTCAATACCGATCAACGGTGCAGGACTAGGATCTTCCATCAACAACATATAAGCCAGCATTTTCAAGGTTCCGTCAGACATGTCCTCTTTAAAAAAAGGTTCTGAATAACCGGCTGAATAAAACTCTAGTACGAGTTGGCGATTTTTGTATTCTTCATGCTTGATATCAGTAATCCCAGGGATTTTCCTTGCTATTCTGGACAACATTGCCTTGAAAGCTTCAGGCTTACTTCTCTCAATGAACTGTAAATACTTGGCAAGATTTTTTCCTTCTCGATCTAAGTGTGGTTCGGCCCCTGCCATTGAGGGCTCCCTAGCAAGATGCGGAACAAAATACGAGAGATACCAATTGGCAAGAAAATTTCTAAACGCAGCAATCCTCGGGTGATCGGTAAGTGTGCCGTATGTAGAAATAGCCAATACTTGACGGTCTTTCATGTTGACGGCTATTTGTGCATTACCCTCACCGTCATCGGTTGATTCCCCAGCCCATGCAAAACCAATGCCATCTGTAATATCTACAAAAGGATAAGGTTGCCCATGCTTCTGACCCTTTCGCCGCTGCCGCAGTCGCTCATGCACCACTATCGGACGACCGGCCGCATCGCCACCAATATGAAGCGTGTAGTTTATTGGGCGAGCAGAAGCCTCTTCTCGAAATCTAATCTCAAATTGAATTGCATCAGCAACCCCTTGTGTGCGCAAACGCTCAAAACCACCACGATGTTGCTTGTCACAAGCTGACTCGACACCTTCTCTTAGGCAATCACCAAGAAAACTCAACGCATCTAACAAACTTGACTTACCTGTCCCATTAGCTCCAATTACAGCTAAAAGTCTGGGTAATGGATCACTGGTTGATTCATAAATCGTTTTTCCTAGAGTGACCTCTTTCAAGGCTCTAAAGTTCTTTATCTGAATACCTTCAAGAATTGCCATATTGATACCTCTAGTTCCACTTACTTCGCCAACGCCTTCAATGCCAGCTTGATGCCATCAGACACCCCAATATCCTTGGGCAGCGCCTTCAATGCCAGCGCCGCATCCCGGTCGCTGTAGCCCAGGGCCACCAGCGCCTGCAAGATGTCAGACTGGCTGTCATTGCTGATGCTGACGTTCACGCCGATGTCTGCACCGAGCTTGCCTTTGAGCTCCAGCAGCAAGCGCTCGGCGGTTTTTTTGCCGATACCGGGCACCTTGATGATGCGGCCAGGCTCCTGCAAGGTAACGGCTTGGCTGAGTTCTTCAACGCTCATGCCGCTGAGCACGCTGAGGGCAGTACGTGGGCCGACGCCGGATATCTTGACCAGTTGCCTGAAAGCTGCGCGCTCTGTCGATGTGGCAAAGCCGTAGAGGATTTGCGCGTCTTCACGCACCACAAAGTGGGTGAGCAGGCTGACTTTTTCACCCAACGCTGGCAGGTTATAAAAGGTGCTCATGGGCACCAGCAGCTCGTAGCCCACGCCATTGCAGTCCACCAGAATTTCTGGCGGGTTCTTGTCAAGCAGTTGGCCCTGGATTCGTCCTATCATGTTCGTCCTATCATGTTCGTCCTATCATGGCTTGATGTTATCAGCCAGCCCAACTCTTCAGGACACCCGACCTTGATCCTCCGTCACACCTTCACGCCGCCCAACAACACCCGCATGGGCTACCTTTGCGGGCCGATGGATGCCCACATTCGCACCATTGAGGTAGGCCTTGACGTGAAAATCGCGCACCGCTTTGAGCAGTTCAAGATTGACGGTACCAAGGCGCGCGCCACTCAGGCGCTTGAAGTGCTGCAGGCGCTGTATGAAATGGCGCAACGCCCGATAGCCGAGGAAACCGTGCAACTGATGATGGCGGGCGACACGGCCCTGAAGGTCGCGCCTGACGGCAGCACCACACTGACGACCCGCCGCGCGGACCTGCGCGCCCGCACCGTCAACCAGGGCACCTACCTGGAGAACATTGCCACGCACGACATCACCTTTGGCATTGGCCCTGCCGGTACCGGCAAAACCTATTTGGCGGTGGCCTGCGCGGTGGATGCGCTGGAGCGCAGCGCCGTGCAGCGCATTGTGCTGACGCGCCCGGCGGTAGAGGCTGGCGAGCGGCTGGGCTTTTTGCCAGGCGACTTGAGCCAGAAGGTGGACCCCTACCTGCGCCCGCTGTGGGACGCGCTGCACGAGCTGATGGGGTTTGAGCGGGTACAAAAGGCTTTTGAGCGACAGCAAATTGAAATTGCGCCGCTGGCCTTCATGCGGGGCCGCACGCTGAACCACGCGTTTGTGATTCTGGACGAGGCACAAAACACCACGCCTGAGCAGATGAAAATGTTTTTAACCCGCATCGGCTTTGGCAGCAAGGCGGTGGTGACAGGTGATGTGAGCCAGGTCGACTTGCCGCGCACCCAGCTCAGTGGCCTGGTCGACGCCGAGCGGGTTTTAAAGCGCGTCAATGGCATTGCCATTACCCGGCTGACCAGCGCAGATGTGGTGCGGCACCCGCTGGTGGCGCGGATTGTGGATGCGTATGACAAACAGCCAAGTCAGGTACTTGACGGTGAAGACAAATCTGACGCTGCAAATACTGCAGCTGCTCGCGCCCGTAAAACAAAGGCAAAAGGCCAAAATGACACTTAAAAAACTGTCGTTGTCGCTGCAATTTGGTGACATTAAAGACGCAGCCCGCCACCGCGCTGCCTTGCCACGCCACAGCGTTGCACGATGGATTCGCCACGCGCTTGAATCGGATGCAGAGATCACCGTTCGCATTGTTGACAGTGATGAAGGCCAGGCGCTGAACCGCGACTACCGGCAAAAGGATTACGCGACCAACGTGCTGACGTTTGACTACACCCAAGCGCCGCTGGTCACGGCTGACCTGGTACTTTGCGCGCCCATCATCGCCAAAGAGGCGAAAGAGAGCAAAAAGACGCTAGCGGCTCACTATGCCCACCTGCTGGTACACGGCACACTGCATGCGCAAGGCCATGACCACGAAACAGGTCAAAAAGATGCCGAAGCCATGGAGGCGCGTGAAGTGAAGATTTTGGCTGGCCTGGGCATCAAAAATCCGTATTTCTGAGGGTTTTTGGCCATTTTTATTGGTCAAATACGCTTCCAAGCCAACAAATCCGGGCGTAAGCAGCTCCTGAATATATAGCGAATTATTACCTTCTGTTTGTCATTGAAAGCAAGCGTCCATTCCATTTTGCTGTTTGCATGATGTGTATTTTGTTTTCCGTCTGCTAACCGGCAACCATCATCTTCCGATCGCTGTCCCATCAGCCATCCATCGGGATTTTCAACAACGATACCGCCATCGCACACAGGGCTATGCAAAAATGCCTGATGAATTTGACTTCCAAACGTCAGCTCGGTATGGCTCTGGCATGGTGCGTCATCACCGCTGTTGGCTGCGTCGCACTGGCCCGCATGGAATTGGTGCAACTGCGCGAGGCTTTTGAAACAGACGCCCGTATTGCGCATCGGCTGCTCAGCCAGCGGGCCGTCCAGCACGACGCCGTCATGGCCATGCTGGCGCTGTTGCAAGCGCCGCCTGATGCCGCCCAGCCCGAGCAGCGTTTGCCATCGGTTTACCCGCAAATCATTGGCGTTCAAAAGCGTCCGGCAGGCTCAAGCTGGACGGACAGCCGCTTGAGCGTGGCTGAAACCGTCTCGCGAGCGCTCAAGCGCCCGCAACTGGCAGCGGCAGACTTTGCACTTGGCCGCTTTTTTCTGGTGCTGGCGGCTGAACCCACCAGCTATGCACTTCAAATGGATTTGCGCGCCGTTGTGCCGTGGAGCGAATGGCCAATGGCGCCAGACACCAGCCCGGTCCGGGTCACGCTGGAACACGACACCCAACAGTTCGTGCTGCAACCAGGCCGTATTGGCGAGGGTGGCTGGCGCTTTGAGTTTCAAAAACACCTGGCCACCGACAGCCAGCCTTTTAATGTGGTGGCTGTACGGCAGGTGGGCTGGCGTGAGCTGCCCTGGGCCTGGATGGCGGCCTGGACATTGCTGGTGACTGCATTGCTGTTTGGGACATTGAGCCTGCTGGGACAGCGCCGCGACCGGCAGCGTGCCGAAGAGCTGCTGCGCCTCGGTCAGGTCGCGCGCCTGAACGCATTGGGTGAGCTGGCAGCTGGCATGGCGCACGAGTTGAACCAGCCTTTAACGGCCTTGCTGGCCAATACGCAGGCAGCTGCACGCTTGCTGGCCGAAGACCCGCCAGAGCTTGCCACAGCACGCAGCGCCATGACGCAAGCGGCCGAGCAGGCGCGCCGCGCTTCTGACGTGGTGGGCCGCCTGCGCCGTGTTGTTGAGCGCCCGGACGTATCTGCGCAACGCCAGCCGATCAGTCTGCAAGAGGCCATGAGCAGCGCGCTGTACCTGCTGGAGCCCGAGTTAAAGCGCCTGACTGTCGCACCGCAACGGGTTACTTCTCAATCTTCACCCGTGGTGCTTGCCGATCACGTGGCGCTGGAGCAAATCATTCACAACCTGTTGATGAATGCCTTGCAGGCGTTGAGTCAGATGCCCGCCTCCGAGCGCCAACTTGTTATCGGACTGACTGAACAGAACAGCCTGGGCGTGATCACGGTTACCGACACAGGCCCTGGCATAGCGCCCAGCGTGATGCCGCGCATCTTTGAGCCCTTTTTTACCAGCCGCGAAGGTGGGCTGGGCCTGGGCCTGAGCCTGTGCGAGACGCTGGCCAACACCATGGGCGGGCACCTGACGGCTTCGCACAACGTGCCCCGCGGCGCGGTGTTCACGCTGTCGCTACCGCTGGCGGGCAAACCATGAAAAATGCGTTGATGACAAAGGCTGTTGGCCGGAACACCGAGCCGCCCCAGATCAACCCGGGCGTCATGTTGTCGCCACTGATTCACCTGATCGACGATGACGAGGCTGTTCGCAACGCCCTGGCCCTTCTGATCAGCACGGTAGGACTTCGCGTGCAGAGCTGGGCTGACCCCGCTGCCTTCATGCTGGGTTTTGACCGCCAGGCCATCGGTGCCATCGTGCTGGATGTGCGCATGCCCGGCATCAGCGGCTTGACGGTGCTGGAGACGTTGACAGCCAAGGGCGTAGACCAGCCGATCATCATGCTGACAGGTCACGGAACTGTCGAGATGTGTCGCCGCGCCTTCAAGTCCGGTGCGGCCGAGTTTCTTGAAAAACCGGTGAACGACGAGCAACTGCTTGAAGCGCTGCAAAACGCGGTGCGCCAGCATGTCAAATCTCGCGCCCGAAACCAGAACGACCAGCAGGCGCAAGCGCGTTTTATGCAGCTGTCCGAGCGCGAGCGCGAGGTGCTCGAATTGATCGTTTCAGGTCTGACCAACAAGGAAATTGGCCGGGCGCTGGACGTGTCGCCACGCACCGTTGAGACTCACCGTGCCAATCTTTTTGCCAAACTGCAGGCCGAAACCCTGGCGCAACTCATCCGCCAATACGCGGGCTTGGTGGACGCCAGCGATTAGTCCATCAGGGCTGCTACTGCGTAGTTTTACGGAGGGTTTGGCGTAGGCGTACCGATGGTCAAAGTGGCGCGTATTTCTTACAGTTCTTTCACGGTTAATCGAACCGTTTAGCAAGAAATTCTGGAGAACACCATGCGTAACTTCATCAAAACATCCGCCTTCACGCTGACCCTGATCGCAACGGCAGCCAGCGCACAAGCTGTGCGTACCGAAAAGAACATGTCGCTCGAACTGGCCAATCAAATCGCATCCGCCAGCGTTGCGACCTGTGCCGCTAACGGCTATGCAGTCACCGCTACCGTGGTTGACCGTGCAGGTACTGTTCGCGCAGTGCAGCGCGCCGACAATGCGGGCCCACACACTTTAGGCGCAAGCCAGCAAAAGGCGTTTACCTCTGCATCAGCCAAGAACACGACGCTGGCCATGATGGAGGGCGCGCAAAAGAACCCGGCAGCCGCGAATCTGGTGTTTATCCCCGGCTACTTGCTGCTCGGTGGTGGCGTGCCCATCAAAGCAGGCAATGAAACCATCGGTGCGGTGGGTATAGGCGGCGCGCCTGGTGGCCACCTGGATGAGCAGTGTGCCATGGCCGCGCTGGACAAAGTCAAAGACCAGCTCAAATAATCAACGCTGCAAAACCGCCAGGAGAACACCATGCACAACACGTATTGCCATTCATTGAAAAATCTGTTTGCCATGCTTGCCTTGGGCATGGCTGTAGCCGTGTGCAACCTGGCTGTCGCGCAGGTCGGGCCCAGCCCAGCGCAGGCAGCCGCCTACACCGGCCTGCATGCCGCCGCACACAAGGGCGATGTCGCCGCCATTGATCGACTGGCTGCTGCAAAAGCAGACCTCAATGCCCGCGACGGTCATGGCCGCACGCCGTTGCACGTGGCCACCTTCGCGCGCCAACGGGATGCGATTCGCGCGCTGGTCAAGGCTGGCGCCAACATCAACCTGCTTGAGAACGATCGCTACGACGGCGTCACGATTGCATCGGTGGCAGACGACGAGGAAACACTGCGTGTGTTGCTGTCGCTGGGGGCCAGCGCGAAGCTGGTAACCAGCCGCTACGACGGCACTGCCCTGATAGCCGCAGCGCATCTGGGCCATGACGGGGTGGTCAAACAGCTGATCGCTGCGGGTGCACCGCTCGACCACGTCAACAACCTGCACTGGACCGCGCTGATTGAATCCATCGTGCTCGGCAATGGCGGTGCGCGGCATCAGGAAAGCCTTCGCGCGCTGCTGGCATCCGGTGCAAGCCACCAGCTGACCGACCGCCAGGGCAACACGCCTTTGCAACTGGCCAAGGCGCGTGGTTACCGCGAGATGGTGCAGATGCTTGAGAAGGCTGGTGCGCGCTAAAAACTGATCTCAGGCCCTCGCTACAAGGGCCGCCGTCTCAGCTCAGCGTTACCCGCACAAACTTGCGTTTGCCCACCTGCACCACATAAGTTCCCGCGGCCAGCCTCAAGCCCTTGTCGCTGACCACGCTGGAGTCGACCCGCACGCCGCCGCCGTCTATCAGGCGGGTGGCGTCGCCGCCGGATGATGCCAAGCCAACTGATTTGAGCACTGCGCCTATGCCCATCGGGGCGCCAGAAATCGCGCGCTCCTCAATCTCATCGGGCACGCCGCCCTTGCTGCGGTTGATGAAGTCTTGCTCCGCCGCATCAGCCAAAGCGGCTGAATGAAAACGCGCGGTGATTTCTTTGGCCAGCATGACTTTGGCGTCTTTGGGGTTGCGCCCGCTGTCAATTTCGGCTTTCAATGCGGCAATGTCCGCCTCGCTCTTGAACGACAGCAGCGTGAACCACCTCCACATCAGCACGTCAGACACGCTCAACACCTTGGCGTACATGGTGTTGGCATCTTCTGAAATGCCAATGTAGTTGTTCTTGCTTTTAGACATTTTTTCAATGCCGTCAAGGCCTTCCAGCAGCGGCATCGTCAAGATGCATTGGGGCTCCTGGCCGTATTCGGCCTGCAGATGCCTGCCAACCAGCAAGTTGAATTTCTGGTCGGTACCGCCCAGCTCCAGGTCGCTTTTGAGCGCCACCGAGTCATAGCCCTGCATCAGCGGGTACAAAAACTCATGCACGCTGATGGGGGTGCCCGCCTTGAAGCGGTCATGAAAATCATTGCGTTCCATCATGCGGGCCACGTTGTAGCGTGAAGCGAGCTGAATCATGCCGCGCGCGCCCAGCGGGTCTGACCATTCGCTGTTGTAACGAATCTCGGTTTTAGTCGGGTCCAGCACCAGGCTGGCTTGTTTGTAGTAAGTCTCGGCATTCGCCTTGATTTGCTCGGGCGTCAAAGGAGGGCGTGTTGCGTTGCGCCCTGACGGGTCACCAATGAGGCTGGTGAAGTCGCCAATCAGAAAAATTACTGTGTGGCCCAGGTCCTGCAACTGGCGCATTTTGTTGAGCACCACGGTGTGGCCAATGTGGATATCGGGCGCGGTCGGGTCAAGCCCCAATTTGATGCGCAGCGGCACGCCAGTAGCCTCGCTGCGCGACAGCTTTTTGACCCATTCATCCTGCGGAATCAGCTCTTCACAGCCCCGCAGCGACACGGCCAAGGCATTTTTTACACGATCGGTAACGGGGTAATTTGTAACTTGATCTTGATTCATAAGGGTTTTTCGCATGTCAGGGGGTTGTCTGACAGATATACTGGGCAGTTGACTGCAACAAGAACATCATTTTAGGTGTCTTGCAAACCTCCTGATCAATCCGTTCGAGTTGGGAATTCAGTTTTGCTACTTGCCGATTCCATTTCCTTTTTAAATTCCATAGCCGCCAGTTTGCGCCGCCACCCCAAGCGGGTTGCGGGCAGTTTGGCTGCATTGCTGCTGGGCACTGGCGTGACTGCCTTTGGCGTTGTGCCGTTGGCCCCTGATGCTTCAGATTTGCCTGTCCGGCAGGTGCTGGAATCCGTCCAGACGTTGCCGCTACAAGCCCAGCTGGATGCGCTGGCGGATCACCGCATCAAACTTTTCCGCAGTGACAGCACCCGCAGCAACGATACGTTTGATACGTTGCTCAAGCGCCTGAACATTAACGACCCTGCAGCCGCAGCCTTTATGCGCAATGACGCCAATGCAAGGCTGGCACTTGCTGGCCGCGCTGGCAAAACCGTTCATGTTGAAGCAGACGACTCGCAAGCCTTGGCCAAATTCAGCACGCGCTGGCCAACTGACGATGAAGCGATGTTCAAGCGCCTGGTTGTTGAGCGCGCAGGTTCGGCGTTTACCTCACGCATTGAGTCTGCGCCTTATGTTGCCAACGCGCGCCTGGCCAGCGGCGTGATTCAGAGCTCGCTTTTTGCAGCCACCGACGAAGCCCGTATTCCGGATGCAGTAGCAGTTCAAATCGCCGAAATGTTTTCAAGTGAAATTGACTTCAGGCGCGCGCTGCGCAAGGGCGACCGCTTTAACGTGGTGTACGAGGCACTGGAGGCTGACGGCGAGCCGCTGCGCACGGGGCGTGTGCTGTCGGCCGAGTTTGTCAATGCAGGCAAGGCGCATCAAGCGATGTGGTTTCAGCCACCGGGACAGGATACGCTTGGTGTAGCGCACAAAGGCGGTTACTACACGCTGGACGGTAAAAGCCTGCGCCGTGCTTATTTGGGTTCACCTCTGGAGTTCACCCGCGTCAGCAGTGGCTTTTCAATGCGTTTTCATCCCATTCTGCAAAAGTGGCGCGCGCATTTGGGTACTGATTTTGCAGCGCCCACTGGCACGCCCGCCCGCACAGTGGGCGACGGTGTGGTGTCTTTTGCAGGCGTGCAGGGTGGCTACGGCAATGTGGTCTTCATCAAGCACCGCAACGGCCACGAGACGGTCTATGCCCACCTGAGCAGAATCAACGTGCGCGTGGGCCAAAACGTCAGCCAGGGCGACACCATTGGCTTGGTGGGCGCGACAGGTTGGGCAACCGGCCCGCATCTGCATTTTGAATTTCGCGTCAATGGCGTACACCAGGATCCCATGACGATTGCGCGCCAGAGTGAGACCGTTCCTGTTCCAGCGGCCGCGCTGCCAATGTTCAAGCAACTCGCCTCAGTTGTCAGCACGCAGTTGCAGGCCGCCGCCACGATAGGCCAAACACGCGCAGAATAGGCCCGATGAGCGAGCTCTACATCGGTTTGATGTCTGGGACATCGCTAGACGGTGCTGACGGGGTATTGGTCGATTTTTCAAGCCCGCAGCTTCGCGTTCTGGCGGCTGCAACGCAGGTCTTTTCAAACAGCTTTCGCGATGAGCTGCTTTCACTCAATTCACCTTCTGGTAACGAATTGCATCGCGCTGCATTGGCTGCGAACAATTTGGTTGAGGCCTACGCCAAGGTCGTTGCTGGGTTGTTGCACGATTGCGGCCTGCAAGCCAAAGACATCCAGGCCATAGGCGCTCACGGCCAAACCGTGCGGCATCAGCCAGCGTCAGGCTACACCACGCAACTGAATAACCCGGCGCTTCTGGCGGAGAGAACATGCATTGACGTCGTGGCTGACTTTCGCAGCCGCGACGTGGCGGCGGGTGGCCAGGGCGCGCCACTGGTGCCTGCGTTTCACCGCAGTGTTTTTGGCAAGCCTGATGCAACCACGCTGGTGCTGAACATTGGCGGCATTGCCAACCTGAGTGTTTTACCTGTCACTGGTGATGTGCTGGGCTTTGACTGCGGACCCGGCAATGCATTGATGGACGCCTGGTGTTTGCAGCACACAGGCGAGCGCTTTGATGCTGGCGGCCATTGGGCTGCCAGCGGCAATCTGATTCCCGCGCTTTTGGCCAGTCTGCTGGACGATCCCTTCTTTGCACTACCGCCGCCCAAAAGCACAGGCCGCGACTTGTTCAGCATGGCCTGGCTGGAGAAGAAGCTGGAACCGTTTGGCAGCCAGCATGCTCAGGACATCCAAAACACACTGACAGAATTTACTGCCAGATCTTGTATCACGAGTGCTGGCAGCTACTTGAATAATTGCAACGAGCTTGTGGTTTGCGGCGGCGGTGCGTTTAACCATTACCTGCTACAGCGCTTGCAAGCGGGTTTGCCGTCTTTGAAAGTGGTTTCGTCAACCGACCACGGTTTGCCGCCCTTGCAGGTCGAAGCGGCTGCTTTTGCCTGGCTGGCTCGTCAAACGATGCTGCGGTTGCCAGGCAACCTGCCCAAGGTGACAGGTGCAGCCGGGTTGCGTGTGCTGGGTGCGATTTACCCGGCTTGATTTTGTGCAGGCAATAAAAAACCGCCTCAAGGGCGGTTTTTTATTGAACGAACAGCTTATGCCGAGAAGCTGGAACCACAGCCACAGGTGCTGGTCGCGTTAGGATTTTTGATCACAAACTGCGCACCCTCCAGATCGTCTTTGTAATCAATCTCAGCGCCTACCAGGTACTGGTAGCTCATCGCATCAATCAACAAAGAAACACCGTTTTTGGTCATGGTGGTGTCATCGTCATTGGTGATCTCGTCAAACGTGAACCCGTAAGAAAAACCTGAGCAGCCGCCACCTTGCACAAACACGCGCAGCTTGAGTTCGGGGTTGCCTTCTTCGGCAATCAGCTCAGCCACTTTGCCAGCTGCGCTGTCGGTAAAGACAAACGGGTCGGGCATTTGGGTCGGAATATTTTCTAGAACGGCACTCATGGGGGACTCCTGACTTCAGATCAATGCATCATATTACCGCAACAGGCCTGACCACAATGCCGGTGTGCTCTCTGCGGCTCAGGCAGATCAGCCGTTGTTAGCGGCAAGTTTGAGAATGGGCTTTTCTTCAACGTCCTGGCTGGTTGGCCTTAACTGGCCAAAGATGACGGCACCCTGATGCATTTCAAGCGCTTTGTAAGACACATCGCCTGCAATTTTGGCTTTTGGCTGCAACTCCAGCAATTCAGATGCATGCACTGGCCCCATCACACGGCCATTGATGATGACGTGGTCTGCATAGATGTGACCTGTAACAGATGCAGATTCACTGATCACCAAAATACTGGCACCGCCCTCGGCAGCACGAATGTCGCCGATAACTTCGCCGTCAATGCGCAGGCCGTCGGTGAATTTGAGGTTGCCCTCAATGCAACTGCCTTGAGCAATCAGGCTTTTAATCGGGGGTTGTTTTTTCTTGCCAAACATGGGAAATGTCCTGTGGTCGATCGAGTTTGCAGTGGAGTTTAGAGCTTGAAGGTTTGAGCCGAGCGGGTGACTGTGCCTTCAACAACTTTAGCTGTAACAGTTTGTACCACGACTTGGGCGGGTATGTCGAGGATTCCTTCTATCCGCCGGTATTGCTTGAACTGGAGTATCTGTGCTCCGCCGGGCAAGGTGGTGGTCCAGGGTTTACCCGCCAACAGGCCGTTGATGGTGACATCCAGCTTGCCATTGAAGTCCGGCGCATTTTTGACCGGCTGAATCACCAGCACCTGCCACTTTAGCTGGGATGCTGACATTTTTTCTGCCTGAAGACCGCGAATCGACACGCCGTCTGCGCTGCCCGCAGGCAGCAGTTTTTCAAAAAAGCCCAAATCGTCGCGCAATTGCAGGTTGATGGCTTCCAGCTGTTGAAGCTGCGCAGCCATTTTTTCCTGGGCAGCCTTTTCAGCCGTCAGCAAGCTACCCGAGGTATTGGCTATGGTTTGTGCTTTTTCACGGTCTTGGCGCAACTGAACGACTTCTGCCCGCAGCAATTTCAGTTCGTCCTTGGCGTTGGTGTCAAGACCCGCTATACCCTTGCCAAATTCAAACGCCCACAAACCGATCGCAGCTGAAAAGCCCAGCATGACCGCGCCCAAAATCCACCTGATTGGCCACGGCATGGCGCTGCGCACAGCCATGCGGGGCGAGCTGATGGTCAGACGACGACGAAAGAGGCGAAATTTCAAATCAAACCGTTTTCAAGCGATGGGATGATGATTGTGCACCGATTGCGTGCAACAAAATGAAAAAGCCGCCGGGTGTGAACCAGGCGGCTTTTGCAGAAGCGATAAAGAATTAACGCTTGCTGAACTGCTTGCGACGGCGTGCTGAACGGAAACCGACCTTTTTACGTTCGACTTCGCGTGCATCACGGGTCACAAAACCGGCCTGGCTCAACGCGGGCTTCAAGGCTGCGTCGTAGTCAATCAGGGCGCGGGTGATACCGTGGCGCACAGCGCCTGCCTGGCCAGACTCGCCGCCGCCGTGGACGTTGACCATGATGTCAAACGTTTCGACGTGGTTGGTCAAAAACAGGGGTTGGCGGCAGATCATGATGGATGTCTCACGGCCAAAGAACACCTGGATGTCTTTGTCGTTGACAGTGATCTTGCCGGTGCCTTTTTTCAAGAAAACACGGGCGACGCTGGATTTGCGACGGCCGGTGCCATTGTTCCATTCACCGATCATTTGGCGGCTCCTGCTGCACGCTGTGCGTTGGTGGAAATGCCTGGAATGTCCAGAACTTTCGGCTGCTGGGCTGTATGTGGGTGCTCAGCACCGCCATAGACCTTGAGCTTTTTGATCATGGCGTAGCCCAACGGGCCTTTTGGCAACATGCCCTTGACGGCTTTTTCAAGCGCGCGGCCAGGGTGTTTGGCCTGCATGTCACGGAAATTGGTCGCCGTGATGCCACCGGGGTAACCCGAGTGGCGGTAGTAAATCTTGTCAATCGCTTTGGCACCAGTCACTTTGAGCTGGGCTGCGTTGATGATGACGATGAAGTCACCGGTGTCGACGTGAGGCGTGTAAATGGCCTTGTGTTTGCCGCGTAAACGGAGAGCAACTTCGCTGGCTACTCGTCCGAGGACCTTGTCGGTCGCGTCAATCACAAACCACTCGTGCACCACGTCAGCGGGTTTTGCGCTGAAGGTTTTCATGAGTTTTCTCTTTAAAAAGAAGGGTTTGGCGGGTTCTTTTCTGCGGTCGGCGTTCTTCTGATGAGAACCTCTTAGGCAGTAAGCGAGCTTCGACGCGGAACCACAAATGCGCTGCGAAGCCCTCGATTATATGAAATATCAAGGGCTTACGTCAACATTCGCGGCTCAAAATGTCAGCAGTAAATGATTTGTCCGGTTTTTAGCAAGTAATCTGTCCGGTTTATGGAGAAGGGATGCAAGACACCCCCATAAGCCGGGCCCGCTACATGCAGGAGAACCGCAAGATGAGATTTTTAG
>JBILXX010000080.1:0-16179 GCA_044378095.1 Polaromonas sp. | reverse complement strand
GAGAAGCGAGGGGGAATTGATGCGCTAACCCTGAGCCAGTGCCAAGCCAAGCTAAAAGTGCTTAAAATTTAAGCGCTAAGCGAGTTTGGGTGTTTGCTGATTTTTAATTCTGCAAGTCCCTCGTAAGCGTAAACCTTTGTCGACTTAAAAGATAGATCGATAAATGCAAACAAGTAATAACGCTATGCAGAGGGCCAAACATTCACGACAGCGTCACAAATATGATGTGGGTGCCAAGCAAGCTACAACCGTTCATGTTCTTTGGCGGCAAACCGGTCGGTCATGCCGGCGATGTAGTCGGCCACCACGCGCTCGGGCTTGGCGCTGGCAGTCATTGGCGTGTCGGTTCCGTCAAACCGGTCCGCGTGCGCCTGCGGCATGCGCGACGGGTCGGCCATGTAAGCGGCAAACAAATCGCGCACAACCTGCTGCGCCTGATCCATTTTTTCGAGCACCTGGGGATGGCGATACAGGTTGTGAAAGAGAAACTTTTTCAGGTCAGCTGACTGTGCCGCCATGGCGGGGGTAAAACACACCAGAGCCGAATATTTGCGTACGGCATCAACGTCTGGCAAAGCAGCCTTGTCAAGCGCCTGGCGCGTAGCATCCATCACGTCATACACCTGAGCACTGAGCATCAAGCGAATGGTTTCAAACAGCAGCCGCCGGCCCGCGAGTGTGGGGTGCTGAGCCAAAGCCTCGCGGCTAAATTGCCTGAACAAGGCCACGTCCTGCAGTTGCTCCAGCGTGAGCAGGCCAGAGCGCACGCCGTCGTCAATGTCGTGGGCGTTGTAGGCAATTTCATCGGCCAGGTTGGCCAGTTGCGCCTCCAGGCCCGGTTGACGCCAGGGCTCGGCCGCGCCCTGCTGGTCAACAAAACGCTGCGCCACACCACCTGGCTCGCGCGCTTCAATCAGCCGGGCGTTGCGGCGGGAGCAGTGCTTCAAAATCCCCTCGCGGGTTTCAAACGTCAGGTTCAAGCCGTTGTAGGTGGGGTAGCGCTCTTCCAGCGAGTCCACCACACGCAGGCTTTGCAGGTTGTGCTCAAAACCTGCGCTGTTGTGGTTGTGGACTTTCAGGCATTCGTTGAGCGCATCTTGCCCGGCGTGGCCAAACGGCGTGTGGCCCAAGTCATGCGCCAAGGCAATGGCTTCGACCAAATCTTCGTTCAAATGCAGGCTGCGGGCAATCGAGCGGCCCAGTTGCGCCACTTCAAGTGAATGCGTCAGGCGGGTGCGAAACAAGTCGCCTTCGTGGTTTAAAAAGACCTGGGTTTTGTAGACCAGCCGGCGAAACGCAGAAGAGTGAACAATCCGGTCGCGGTCGCGTTGGAAGTCAGATCGGGTGGGTGCAGCTGGTTCAAAAAAACGGCGTCCACGGGACTGGGCCGGGTCACAGGCAACATTGGCCAAAAATGAGGCTTTTAGCATGGGAAATGGCCATTTTTATGTGCCAAATAAGCCTTTTTGCCCATCAACACGGGCGCAAGCAGCTCCTGAATCAATAGCATTTAAAGTTGCCAAATTTCAGTCAACGACAACAGGCGTCAATTACTTCACGCACCAAAGCATCGGGCGCAGCGCGCACCACGGCACTGCCGGGCGAATCGATCAGCACAAAGCGGATGTCGCCTGCTTCGGACTTTTTATCCACGCGCATCAGCTCAAGGTAGCGGCCTGCGTTGTCTCTCGCATTCAAAATCGGGCCCTGGATGGGCAGACCCGCACGCTGGATCAGCTTCGTCAGACGCTCAACAAAAGCAGCATCCACAAGATTCAGGCGCTGCGACAAATGCGCCGCCATCACCATGCCGCAGCCCACGCCTTCACCATGCAGCCACTGACCGTAGCCTAGGCCGGATTCAATGGCGTGACCAAACGTGTGGCCAAAATTCAAGATGGCGCGCAGCCCCTGTTCTCGCTCATCCTGCCCGACCACATGCGCCTTGATCTCGCAACTGCGCTGGATGGCATGCGCCAGGGCCGCTGGTTCACTGGCCAGCAAGGCAGGCAGACTGGTTTCAATCCAGTCGAAAAACGCCATGTCAGCAATCGGCCCGTATTTGATGATCTCAGCCAACCCGGCGCTTAACTCCCGAGGCGGCAGCGTTTTAAAAACATCCAGATCGCACACGACCAGCTGCGGCTGGTAAAACGCGCCAATCATGTTTTTACCCAGCGGGTGGTTGATGGCGGTTTTGCCACCGACGGACGAATCAACCTGAGCCAGTAGCGTGGTAGGCACCTGCACAAATGGCACACCACGCATGTAGCTGGCGGCAGCATAACCAGTCATGTCACCCACCACGCCGCCACCGAGTGCAAACAAAACTGTTTTGCGGTCGCAGCCATTGGCCAGCAGCGTGTCAAAAATGAGTTGCAGCGTCTGCCAGTCTTTGTAGGCCTCACCATCGGGCAATGCCAGCAGCAGGACCCGGGTGTAGCGGGTTTGCAGCGCGGCTTGCACTTGCGCGGCAAACAAAGGCGCGACCTTGGTATTTGAAACAACCAATGCCGTGTGCGCCGGTGGCAGGTTTTGGTAGGTTGTTGGGTTGCCGAGCAGACCAGCACCAATGACGATGGGGTAGCTGCGATCTGCCAAATCAATGGTGACCTGCATGGGGCTGGCGTTTGACATAACGGACATGGCGTGCATGACATCAAGTGTAGAGGCTAGCCCTGTGCAGCAATCACCCCAGCCAGCTCCAATTGCGTCACGATCATGTTGACCAATGTTGAAACGGATGGTCGCCCGGTTTCAACCACAAAATGCGCCGTTTCGCGGTACAGCGGATCACGCTGGCCATACAGCTCTTTCAGACGTGCCAAAGGGTCAGCAACTTGCAGCAGTGGCCTGTTTTGGTCATGCCGCAAGCGGCGAAAAACCTCTTCGGGGGAGGAATGCAAATAAACCACCTGGCAGCGCTGGTGTAATTTTTCGCGGTTGGAGAGCCGCAACACCACACCGCCACCCGTTGACAAAACGCAAGCGCTGTTTAGCGTCAGCTCACCCATGACATCCTGCTCCAGATCGCGGAAAGCCTCCTCACCTTCGCGCTCAAAAAACTCACGTATCGAGCAGCCTGTGCGCCGCTCTATCACGAAGTCGGAGTCAAAAAAACGGAAGTCTAGGCGGCGCGCCAGTTGCCTGCCGATGGTTGATTTGCCCGAACCGGGCAAACCAACAAAGGCGATGATTGGGGCTGCTACATTCAACGGTGCAAGGGTCAATCGCGAGTCGAGCCCTTAGCGCAAAGGCGCGCCGTTGGTCAGCATTTTGGGGGTGATGAACACCAGCAGTTCAGACTTGTTGGCCGTGCGGTTTTTTTGCTTGAACAAGTTACCAAAGACAGGCAGGTCACCAAAAAAAGGAACCTTGGTTTCATCTTCACGGTCACTCTGTTCGTATATACCGCCAATCACCACGGTGCCGCCGTTTTCAACCAGCACCTGCGTTTGAATATGCTTGGTATCAATGGCAAAACCGTTGGCTGTCGCGCGGCCTACGCTGTCCTTATTGACGTCGACATTAAGAATGATGTTGCCTTCCGGCGTGATTTGAGGAGTGACTTCCAGCTTCAGGTTGGCTTTCCGAAAGGCGACAGAAGTAGCTCCACTAGACGTTGCCTGCTGGTAAGGCAGCTCTGTACCTTGTTCAATCAGGGCTTTGACTTGGTCGGCTGTGACGATACGTGGGCTAGAGACGATTTTGCCCCGACCATCGGCTTCGGCGGCAGAGATTTCGAGGTTCAATAGACGGGTCAGATTCTGGCTGAACAAAGACAAGGCAAAAGTAGCAGCCTGAAAACCGCTTTGGCCGACCGCAGGTAGATTCACAAAGTCACCAGCACCAGTGCCAATGTTGATACCCAAGGTCGGATTCGTTCCAATAGGAACGTTCGGGGCAATGTAAGTGTTGCCAGCCATGACATTTCGGGTCGTATTAAAAGGTCTGCCACCCAGCCTGACACCCAGAGACTTACCAAACGAGTCAGCCGCTTCGACAATACGGGCTTCAATCAACACCTGCCTAACAGGGATGTCGATTTTGGCAATCAGTGCCTGAACCTGCTCCAGCCTAGAAGGCACATCGGTAACGAACAACTGATTGGTACGCGCCTCAGAAATGACACTCCCGCGTACAGACAAGATTCTCGTTGCGCCAGCTCCTGTGCCAATCAATCCCGTCGCAATTTCCGTAGCTTTTGCGTAGTTCAGCTTGAAGTCTTGCGTACGCAATTGCTCCAGACTCTGAATCGCGTTTTTCGACTCCAGATCCAGCTTGTCTTTGGCGGCGAGTTCGTCTTTTGGCGCAATCAACAGCACGTTTCCGTTCTTTCGCATCCCCAGGCCGCGCGCCTGCAAAATAATATCCAGCGCCTGGTCCCAAGGCACATCTTTGAGGCGAAGCGTGACGGCACCTGTCACGGTGTCCGAAGCCACGATATTGAAGTTGGTAAAGTCAGCAATCACTTGCAGCAAAGAGCGAATCTCAATGTTCTGAAAATTGAGCGAGAGTTTCTCGCCGTTAAAACCCTGACCTTGCGTGAGCTTGTTCGGATCAATTTTTTGCTGGCGTACTTCGATCACAAACTGGTTGTCGCTCTGGTAAGCACTGTGCTCCCAAAGACCCTTGGGCTCAATCACCATCCTGACCTTGTCACCTGTCTGGAAGGTGGTGACGCTTTGCACAGGTGTACCAAAGTCAGAAACATCAAGACGCCGGCGCAGGCCTTCTGGCAAAGCGGTCTTTAAAAATTCAACAACCAAGGTTTGACCTTGCTGGCGAATGTCCACGCCCACCTGGTTGTTGGGCAGGTCGACGACGATACGGCCAGAACTGTCGGCACCGCGCCTGAAGTCCAGATCTTTCAAAGGCAAGACGTCCCGGTTACGGTTTTCAGCAAATGCAGGCGGGGCAATGGCGGCAGGCGCGGCGGCAACAACAGGATCCAGCGTGATGAAAAGCGATTTACCCTGAATCTCAGCCTTGTAGGCGGTAGAGGCTTTCAGGTTCAACACTACACGGGTTCTTTCGCCGGCCTGAACGACATTGGCAGAACGCAGATTGCCCAGGTTCATTTCCACTGCATTGCGACCCATGCTGTTGCCGATGCCAGGGAAATCCAGTGCAATACGGGCAGGCGTTTGAATGCTAAAACCAGCAGGGACGGCTGTCAGGGGTTCTGCCAGATCAATCCTGATGACCTCTGTACCGCCCTGCACTGAGCCGGTGACCGCCTGAATGGTGTTGGCGGTTTGAGCACTTGCGGGCACCGGCATGAGCAAGGCAGCGACGCCAGCTGATGCACACAGAGCCAGGATTGCAGGCCAGCGCAACAGCACGGTTTGCGCCGCAACTGCCCTCATGATCCACGTCTGCATAGTCATTTTGATACCTCTTGTAGCTGTAATGTCGCTGTTCGTTCTATCCATTCGCCCGCTGCGTCCTGAACAATTTCACGCAGACTCAAACCGGTTTCGGTGACCTTGGTGATTCGCCCATAGTTCTGACCCAAATAGTTGCCCACCCGCACCTGGTAAAGCAGGTTGTCCACCCTGACCAGGGCTACAGGTTGCCCGACTTTGATCAGGCTGCCCACCATGGCGACAGCATCAAGCGGAGACGCCTCCAGCGGCTCTTTGCGACGCGCCAGCTCGGGGGCGATGAGTGCTGTATTGACAGTTGCCTGGCTGGAATCGCGTTTGAGCGCCTGCGCAAGCTTTTGGTTACTGAAAGGCTCGACTGAACCTTCCAGCGTGTAGGGTTGAGGGGAAAATTTGGACGGCTCGGGCAAACGATCCACTCTGGAGCGGCTTTTGTTGCGCTGCTCAGTCATCCAGCTTTGTAATTCCTGGTCAGATGAGCCGCAAGCCGACAACAGGGAAGCAACGAAAACGAGTGCAATCGCAACTGCTGTTTTGCTGGAGATCATTTTTTATCTCCTTTGGCGGGTGCTGTTTTGCGCTGCAAGGTCACTTCATCCTTGTCCAGATAGCGAAAGGTTTTTGCTGTGGTGTCCATGGTCAGGACACCTTCTTTTGCTGGCGTCAGCGTCAGATTGTTCAGCGTCACGATACGGGAAAGATTTGCAATATCCGCAGCAAAAGCCCCCATGTCGTGGTATCTGCCTGTCACGCGCACCGCAATCGGAAGTTCAGCGTAGTATTCCTTGACAATCACCTGCCCAGGCCTGAACAGTTCAAACTGCAAGCTGCGTCCCAAGCCAGCCTGGTTGATATCGGACAAAAGGGCATCCATCTCGGCCTTGCCCGGCAACTGCTTTTCAAGCTGCGTGACGTACTGCTGCACCTGTTCGCGCTGCTTTCTCAGGGCGTCCAGGCTCGCCGCCTGTGTCAGTTTTTTCGAAAAGTCTTCCCTCAGCTTGACCTCAGTTGCGGTCTCAGCAGTCAGCTCTTCTTCAGAAGAACTTAACCAGACAAACCACAATGCGACCACCACGAAAACTGTCACGGCAACACACAACAAATAACGTGGAATTGCCGGCCAGGAAGGTGGATCATTTGGATTGAGGCCGACAAACTGCGACTTCAGCCCACTTTGCAAGGCTGAAAAATCAATATCGATTTTGGGAATTTTTGCCATGGTCAACCCTGATTCAGACTTTAGCGGCGCTTGAAGCGGGCTGCGGTGGCTTGACCGCGACGCCAGCGGCTGCAGATGCAGCAGGTTTGGCTTCATCGCTGGCGCGTTTGAGCGATACCCGCATCGAGAAATTGGACACGCGACGCTGGTCTCGTGCCGATAGTGAGACCGTCGCAGCCGTAATTTCAACCAGTTCGGGGCGATACAAAGTGCTGCTGTTATTGGCCAGGTTACGCAACAATTCAGAAACCCGTTCATTGGACTGCGCCACGCCTGTAATCAGTACGGTCTGGTTGTCCTGTTTCATGCTGTTGATGTAAACACCATCTGGCAGCTGCTTGACCAGTTCCGTCAGCAAATACACAGGCAGGTTGCGGTTGCCCTGCAATTCTTCGACCGCACCCTGGCGGGCACGAAGGGCTGCAATTTCCTGCTGCAAACCAGCAATGTCTTTGATTTGACCTTCCAGCTTGGTGATTTCATTTTTCAAAAGCGTATTTTTGTCTTTTTGACTTGAAATCTGACTCTGGTACCAAGAGTAAACACCGCCACAAACCAGACCGCCGAGCAGGGCAGCAATACCCAGAGTGACAAAGAAAAATTCGCGTTTTTTCTTGCGTGCCGCTTCGCGATGAGGAAGAAGGTTAATCAAAATCACCGCAAAAACCTCCGCAACGCCAGGCCGCAGGACGTCAGGTAAGACGCCGCTTCACGCCGCATCTTCTTTTCTTTAACGTCGCCGCCAATGGTCATGCCTTCAAAGGGATCGGCCTGCATGCAGGCAAACGACGTTTGCTGGGTCACAGACTCCGTGAGCCCTGGCAAAGACGACGAGCCACCGGCAAGCATCACATAGTCAACTTTGTTATGGGGCGTACTGGTGAAGAAAAACTGCAGCGCACGGCCAATTTCTTGTGCCATGCTTTCTACAAAGGGTTTTAAAACACCAGATTCATAATCTTCCGGTAAATCGCCGCTGCGCTTTTTGGCTTCCGCTTCTTCAGGTGAAAACCCGTATTGGCGCACAATAAGCTGGGTGAGCTGGGCTCCACCAAAAGCTTGATCCCGCTCATAAAGAACCTCGTCATTTTTGATCACCTGCATACTGGTGGTCAAAGCACCAACTTCAAAAAGCGCCACCAGAGTGTCCAAACCCTTGTCTGGCAGGTTTTCAATCAGCCGGGCAGTAGCCAGACGTGATGCGTAAGACTCCACATCAACCACAATGGGCTTTAGACCAGCTGCTTCAGCCAGGCCCTGGCGATCCTGAACTTTTTCTTTGCGTGATGCGGCAATCAAAACCTCGACATCACCCACTGATGTGGTACTTGGACCCACAACGCAAAAGTCCAGACTGACTTCGTCCAGTGAAAAAGGGATGTATTGGTTGGCTTCAGACTCGACCTGAGACTCCAGGTCTGCATCACTCATGCCGCCGGGCAGGATGATTTTTTTTGTAATGACCGCTGAAGCAGGCAACGCCATAGCCACCTGCCTGGTTTTGGTGCCGCTTTTTTTCACGACACGGCGTACCGCTTCGGCTACTTCTTCGAATTTTTCAACATTGCCGTCCGTGATCCACCCGCGCTCAAGAGGCTCGATCGCGCAACGGTCAAGCACCAGGTTACCCGCCTTGTCGCGGCTCAGCTCCACCAGCTTGACACTGGACGAGCTGATGTCCAGACCCAGCAAAGGCGGATCTTGCCGATTGAATAAAGACCCCAGAGAGATCAAATCAGTCCCCAAAATGGTTACGAAAGTTCGTTAAATACTTAAGAAGTTACATGAATATTAGCAGCAAGCTCTTTGTACAGTAAGGATTTTTTCGATTTCGCATACGATTAGCGTTGTCAAAAGCAGACGTTTTTTACAAATTATGGAAAGTTGCATCAAACAGATCGAATTTTGTCAAACTGCCATCCCAAAAGTACAGGCTTAAAAAAGAACTTTCTGTATGTGATGATTTTTATAACGGTCGTCAGTTTACGATTGCACCTATGCCCTCCAAGACCCATCACCCAGCAGCGACGGACTCCAGCTCTCAATCTACAAAACCAGCTGGTGGCAAAGCGCGTCCGGTCTGGCTGGGCTGGGCGATCACACTGACCCTTTGGGGATCCGGCATCGCGGCTGCAGCGGTGCTGGGTGTCGTCATGGTGGTGGCTGTTGCTCTAGCCGTGGCTTACCCCAATTTGCCTGACATATCGGATTTGTCCGATTACCGACCCAAGCTGCCGATGCGGGTTTATTCGTCTGACGGCATAGTGATTGGAGAGTTTGGCGAGGAGCGGCGCAGCCTGACCCCGATCAAAGACATTCCGCAAGTCATGAAAGACGCCGTTCTGGCGATTGAAGACGCGCGCTTTTTCTCGCATGGTGGCGTTGACTACCTGGGTGTGATCCGCGCTGGCTTGGCCAATGTGGGGCGCACCAAGGCGCAGGGCGCATCGACCATCACCATGCAGGTGGCCCGCAATGTGTATCTGTCGGCCGAAAAAACCTACACCCGAAAGATTTACGAGATTTTGCTGACCTTCAAGCTCGAGCACATGCTCACCAAGGATCAGATTCTTGAAATCTACATGAACCAGATTTTTTTGGGCAATCGGGCTTACGGCTTTGCCGCAGCGTCTGAGGCCTATTTTGGCAAGCCGCTGAAGGATGTCACCATCGCCGAAGCGGCCATGTTGGCAGGCCTGCCCAAAGCGCCATCGGCGTTTAACCCCATCGTCAACCCCAAACGTGCCCGGTCGCGCCAGCTCTACATCATTGAGCGGATGGAAGACAACGGTTTTATCACCAGTGCACAGGCGGTATCGGCCAAGGCAGAGGTGCTCAATGTCAAGTCCGGGCCTGATGCCGGACGCATACGCGCTGAATACATTGCTGAAACGGTTCGCCAGCTTGTCTTCAACCAGTATGGTGACCAGACCTACACGCGTGGCCTGAATGTGTACACCACCTTGAGTGCTGCGGACCAGACCGCAGCTTACAAGGCGCTGCGCAAAGGCATCATGGACTACGAGCGCCGCCAGATTTACCGCGGCCCCGAAAAGTTCATTGACTTGCCCAAAGACATCAAAGAAGCCGAAGAAGCGATTGACGATGCGCTGACCGACAACCCCGACAACGGAGATGTCATGTCAGCTGTGGTGCTGGAAGCAAACCCGAAGAAAATAATAGCCATGCGGCAAAACAGCGAAAGCGTCGAGATCACGGGCGACGGCCTGAGACCTGCGCAATCTGGCCTGGCCGACAAGGCAGCGCCCAACATCAAAATCCGCCGCGGAGCGTTGATTCGTGTCGCCAAAACACCCAAAGGCACCTGGGAGATCACGCAGTTGCCAGAAGTAGAAGGCGCCTTTGTAGCACTGGACCCACGCAGCGGAGCCATCCGCGCGCTGGTCGGGGGCTTTGATTTCGAAAAAAACAAGTTCAATCACGTCACCCAGGCCTGGCGGCAGCCGGGTTCGAGCTTCAAACCGTTTATTTATTCAGCCGCGCTGGAAAAGGGTTTCACACCGGCCACGGTGATCAATGATGCACCGCTGTTTTTCGATGCTGGCGTTACCGGCGGCCAGCCCTGGGAGCCTAAAAACTACGATGGCACGTTTGAGGGCCCGATGAGCATGCGAACGGCCTTGAAGAAGTCAAAAAACATGATTTCCATTCGTATTCTTCAATCCATCGGTGCCAACTATGGGCAAGACTGGGTCACCAACTTTGGTTTTGAAGCTGAAAAGCACCCGGCCTACCTGACGATGGCGCTTGGTGCAGGTTCGGTCACACCGATTCAGATGGCGACGGCCTATTCAGTGTTTGCCAATGGCGGCTACCGCATCAACCCCTACCTGATCACCAGAATCACTGACCAAAAGGGCAAGGTATTGGTTGAAACAAGGCCGCCCGTACTGACCGAATTAGCACGCGGCATAGACGCCCGTAACGCTTTCATCATGTCCAGCCTGCTGCAAGAGGTTGCCAGGTCAGGCACAGCCGCCAAAGCACAAGCCGTGCTCAAGCGGACCGACCTGTATGGCAAAACCGGCACCACGAACGATTCGATTGACACCTGGTTTGTGGGCTACCAGCCCACCATCACTGCGGCTGTCTGGATGGGTTACGACACACCCAAAAAACTGGGCGACCGGGAGACCGGCGGCGGCTTGAGCCTTCCCGTGTGGATTGATTTCATGAGCCACGCTTTAAAAGGTGTGCCCGTGACTGAGCTGCCCGTGCCTGAAGGCCTGCTAAATCTTGGGGGCGAGTGGTATTACGAAGAGTACGCCAGGGGAGCTGGCGTCAGCAGTGTGGGCTTGGGAGCCCCGGCGCCAGCGCCGGACGGTGCGCCTGCGCCAACAGCACCTATTTCGGTGTTGCCGCCTGCGGATGAGAAGAAAAGAATTCTTGATTTGTTCAAGAACTGAAAACCACGGGCTGCCCAGCCTGCTCGCTGGCGTATTGCGTCAGTGCAGTAAAAAACTCACTGCCATCTTTGGTGTTTAACCACTGGTTGCCATTGAGTTTGTAGTGAAAACCCCCTGCCCTGGCCGCCATCCAGATTTCCTGCAACGGCTTTTGCAGGTTGATGATGATCTGGCTGCGGTTGGCAAAGGTCAGGGTGATCATGCCACCCGTTCGCTGGTTGTCAATGTCAGCGTCACTGGCATCATTGATGCGGTCACAAGCCTTCTCAATCGCGGCAAGCGCCTTCTCGGCATGGTTCAAATAATCAAGGTCGGTCATTACAATCTGCTGATGCTTTTTAATCATCGAATCATAGCGGCCGCTTTTGTTGTGTGTTTGCTGTCTGCCTGTGGCCAAAAAGGGCCCCTGTTTTTAGCCCCGCAGAGCGTGCCGTACAGCCTCTTGCCCAGTGCCACGGTCTCGCCTTCGCCTGCTGTTCCAGCGTCTGCCGCCAAATGAACAGCGTCGCCCAACTCCCCGGTCAGCCCTTTGTTGCTTACAAAGATAACCAGCTTCACGTAGAAGGCGTTGCTCTGGCCAGCCTGGCGCAAGCTCACGGTACACCGTTGTTTGTCTACTCGAAAGCCGCCATGCTCAGCGCCCTGGCAGCCTACCAGCGCGGCTTTGCCGGGCGCAACGCCCAAATCTGCTATGCCATGAAGGCCAATTCATCGCTTGGCATCTTGCAGGTCTTTTTGGATGCGGGTTGCGGTTTTGACATTGTCTCTGGCGGCGAGCTGGAGCGCGTCATGGCCGCAGGCGGCGACGTTGCCAAAGTCATTTTTTCAGGCGTCGGTAAAACCCGCGCCGAGATGCAGCAAGCCTTGAAAGCTGGCATCGGCTGCTTTAATGTGGAGAGCGAAGCCGAGCTGGATGTACTTTCAAGCGTGGCGCTTGGTATGGGTTTGACAGCGCCCGTCAGTATTCGCGTCAACCCCAATGTGGACCCCAAAACCCATCCTTACATTTCAACGGGCCTGAAGGGCAACAAATTTGGTGTGGCGCATGAGGATGCGCTGCGGATTTACCAGCATGCCGCCAACCTCAAAGGCCTGCGTGTTGTCGGCATTGACTGCCATATCGGCTCACAAATCACGACCGCCGAGCCCTACCTGGATGCGATAGACCGTGTGCTGGAGCTGGTGGCCAGAATTGAAGCTGCTGGCATACCCTTGGCGCACATTGACTTTGGAGGTGGCCTGGGCATTGATTACAACGGAGACACGCCGCCCGAAGCCGATACGCTGTGGCAGCAACTGCTGGCCAAGATTGATGAGCATGGTTTTGGTGACAAAAAACTGATGATTGAACCCGGCCGTTCACTGGTCGGCAATGCGGGTGTGTGCGTGACCGAAGTGCTGTACATCAAACCCGGCGAGCAAAAGAACTTTTGCATCATCGACGCAGCCATGAACGACCTGCCCCGCCCTGCGATGTACCAGGCCTTTCACGCCATCGTGCCTTTGACCATCACTGAAAAGGCCGCAGCGACTTACGACGTGGTGGGCCCGGTTTGTGAAAGCGGCGACTGGATAGGCCGCGACCGCGGGCTGAATGTGGCAGCCGGCGACTATCTGGCTGTGATGTCAGCAGGCGCTTACTGCATGAGCATGGCCAGCAACTACAACACCCGGGGTCGTGCGGCAGAAGTGCTGGTGAATGGTGACAAGATGCATATGATTCGCCAGCGGGAAACTGCGCAGGATCAGATGCGAGGTGAAAGACTGGTTTAGTCCCGACTTTTTTGCTACAAATCAGGTAGCTGCCTGCGCACGTATTTGTTGGTCTGCAGCCTTTTTCTTTATCAAATACTGGCGTACGCGCCAGCCCAGAAGCACAGCGATGATGGCAGCGTAGACAAACACTTCGACAAAGTCGTTTTTGCCAGAACGCATCCAGAAAAAATGCAGCAGCCCCAGCCCTGCAATCACGTATACCAGCTTGTGCAGCATTTGCCAGCGCTTAGACCCCATGGCCTTGATGGCCGCGTTGAACGATGTGGCTGCTAATGGGGTGAGCAATAGAAAAGCCAAAAACCCGACCAGAATAAAAGGCCGCTTGATGATGTCTTTGACAATTTCGGTCACGTCAAAACCCATGTCAAACCAGCTGTAGCTCAGCAGGTGAACAACAACATAAAAATACACGAACAAGCCCAGCATGCGCCTGAATCGCGCCAACTGCGGCGTATTGCTCAGGGTGCGAAGCGGCGTCACGGCCAGCACGATGCAAACAAACCGCAGCGTCCAGTCACCGGTGGCGCGGATCAAGAACTCTTGCGGATTAGCGCCTAACTGGTTGGTCAGAGCGCTGTAAAAAAGCCATGCAAAAGGCAACAGACACAACACAAACAGCAGGGGTTTGGCTGCAGCGTGCGTCAGCGCTTTTTTCATGATCAGTAGAACTTCTTCAGGTCCATGCCCGCATACAGTTGCCCGACTTGTGCTTCATAGCCGTTGAACATCAGCGTTTTGCGCTTTTTGGCCAGCAGCCCGTCTTCACCGATGCGGCGCTCCGTGGCCTGACTCCAGCGCGGGTGGTCGACGCTGGGGTTGACGTTGGAATAAAAGCCGTATTCGACCGGTGCCGCTTTGTTCCACGCGGTTTTGGGTTCTTTGTCGGTAAAGCGGATTTTGACAATGCTCTTGCCGCTCTTAAAACCATACTTCCAAGGCAGAACCATGCGAACGGGCGCACCTGCCTGGTTGGGCAGCACTTCGCCGTACATGCCAAAACCCAGCATGGCCAGCGGGTGCATGGCTTCGTCCATGCGCAGCGCCTCGACGTACGGCCAGTCGAGCACACGCGAGCCCACACCCGGCATGGTTTTCGGATCGGCCAGGGTGTGAAACTCCACATATTTGGCGCTACCCAGCGGCTCGACTTTTTTGATCAGTTCTGACATCGAATACCCGACCCATGGGATCACCATGGACCAGCCCTCAACGCAACGCAGGCGGTAAATGCGCTCTTCCTGTGGGCTGAGTTTGATCAAGTCTTCAAGTGTGTAGCTTTTGGGCTGCTTGACCAGGCCCTCAATCGCGACGCTCCAGGGCTTGGTGACCAGCGTATGGGCGTTTTTGGCTGGGTCAGCCTTGTCCGTGCCGAACTCGTAGAAATTGTTGTACGTTGTGGCGTCTTTGTAGTCGGTGATTTTTTCCATCGTCATCGCGCCCGCCACCGCAGATTTGCCACCTGCCAACGCTGCCAGCTTGCCAGGTTTTGGAAAACTTGCTGCAGCAGCTTGCGCCATGGCCTCGCGTCCCGCCCAGGAGGCCAGTGCCGCGCCAGCTGCACCTGTGGCCATCAGCTTCATCAGCTCACGTCGGCCATGGTAGGTGCTGGCGGGTGTTATCTCGCTTGGCAAAGGGTGGTTAAAGCCGTTGGCATTGGTTTTGATCAGCATGGTCGTCCTTCAAAAGGTTATACAGCTTAGTCTGGATACGCAAGCAACTCTTACATGGATTTGGCGGGAGCGCATAAAAAAAGCGAGCCTTTTATGCAAAGGCTCGCCTGGTTGGATGGATTTAAGCGCCGAGGGTTCCATTGCCCTGCCTTCAGGTGCTGTCAGCGCAGACCGGCAATGTAGTCAGCCAGCGCCTTGATTTCGCGATCATTCAGGCGAGAGGCGGCCTGCGTCATGATCAGGTTATTTTTACGGACGCCGTCGCGGAAGTAAGTTAACTGGGCAGCGGTGTACTCGGCGTGCTGACCACTCAGACGAGGGTATTGAGCAGGCATGCCGGAACCATTCGGGCTGTGGCAGCCAGCGCAGGCTGCAATGCCGCGCTCTGCCACGCCACCGCGGTAGATACGCTCGCCCAAAGCAACCAAATCTTTGTCGGTAGCAGTACCCAGCTTGGCCTTGTTGGTGGTCACCCAAAAGGCAATGTTCTTCATGTCATCTTCAGACAGACCTGCTGCAATGCCCGACATGATGGCATTGGCGCGCTTGCCAGATTTGTACTCCTGCAGCTGTTTGATGATGTATTCCGGGTGTTGCTGCGCCAATTTCGGATTGGCAGGCGTGCCCGAGTTGCCGTCTGCGCCGTGGCAGCCAACGCACGATGCAAAGCTGGCCTGGCCTTTGACCACATCGGGTTTGGCCTTGGGCGCGGCGGCAACGGGTGCAGCGGCAGGGCCAGCGGCAAACGAGGAGGCTGCAGACAGTGCCAAAACGGCGCTCAAAAGGGAAGTAACAAACAGCTTCATATCGGGGGGTGATGTAATGGATGACGCACTAGGAACAATATGCCTCTGATTTTACAATGGGTTATGGCCATGCCACGCCACTCAGGTATCCAGAAAGCCAACAACACAACATGACCACATCTGCCACTGAGCCAGCACCCATCCCCAAACCCGACCCAAAAATAGCCATGGGCTGGCTGCACACGGCCAAATTTTTGACCACCGCCCCCGAACTCAAGCACCTGCCGCGCATCGATGTGCCTGAAATTGCCTTCGTCGGTCGCTCCAACGCCGGCAAATCGACCTGCATCAACACCCTGACCCAGCAGCATCGACTCGCCTATGCCTCCAAAACACCGGGACGTACCCAGTCAATCAATTTATTCACGCTGGGCAAACAGGGCGTGACCGATGCGGTACTGACCGATCTGCCCGGCTACGGCTATGCGGCCGTGCCCAAAGAAGCCAAGCTGCGCTGGCAGCAGGTGATGGGCAACTACCTGCAAACCCGCGACAACCTCAAAGCCGTGGTGTTGATGTGCGACCCACGCCGGGGCATGACCGAGCTGGACGAGATTTTGCTGGATGTGATTCGTCCCCGGGTTGAAGAAGGTTTGAAGTTTTTGATCCTGCTGACCAAGTCTGACAAGCTCAACAAGACCGAGGGTGCCAAAGCCCTGCAAATCGCCAAACTCAATGCAGGTGGCGGTGACGTGAAGCTGTTTTCAGCTTTAAAAAAGCAGGGGGTTGAGGAAGTGGCCCAGCATTTGTGGGACTGGACGCATCCAGAGGGAGTGTCTGAATTTCTGTGTGTGAAGCGGATTGGATGTTAGCTGAGGTTTGAAGGTTTTTGGATTTTTTCTTTTCAAAGAGGCCCCTGCCAGGCCGCCGGAGGCGTCCCCCTCCCGTTTTCTG
>JBILXX010000149.1:0-4585 GCA_044378095.1 Polaromonas sp. | reverse complement strand
GTTCTCCTGCATGTAGCGGGCCCGGCTTATGGGGGTGTCTTGCATCCCTTCTCCATAAACCGGACAGATTACTTGCTAAAAACCGGACAAATCATTTACTGCTGACACTAATCTAAAGGTTGCATGACAAAATTTTCGCATGTATGTACAATCTTGCATTCTTGAGGAGCGTTGCAACCCACGGCATGTGGATTAGGCTCAAGAAATAACATAGCAACCACGCTCACCCGCAAAGCTTTCTAGCCGGGTGAGTTTTCAAACTCTCCCGGCACTTTAGCGTTGCGAACGTGGCCATTTTGCCCAATTGATGTTTGATTTCATTTCTTGATTTTGGAGAACCGTATGAACGCCGTCCTTAAACCTGTCGCTCCTTTCACTGATTACGTGATTGCTGATATTTCTTTAGCCGCCTGGGGCCGCAAAGAATTCAAAGTGGCTGAAACTGAAATGCCTGGCCTGATGGCCATGCGCCACGAGTTTGCCGCATCGCAGCCCCTCAAAGGCGCGCGTATCACTGGCTCTATCCACATGACGATTCAAACCGGCGTGCTGGTTGAAACGCTGCAAGCGCTGGGCGCTGACGTGCGC
Organism: Polaromonas sp.; assembly: GCA_044378095.1. GTDB lineage: Bacteria > Pseudomonadota > Gammaproteobacteria > Burkholderiales > Burkholderiaceae_C > Polaromonas. The sequence continues at coordinate 3,997 of JBILXX010000149.1, read as the reverse complement.
TGGGCATCGTGCAATATTTTCTCGACACAAGACCACGCCGCTGCGGCGCTGGCGGCTGTCGGCACACCCGTGTTCGCTGTCAAAGGTGAGTCACTGGCTGACTACTGGGACTACACCCACCGCATTTTTGAGTTCGGCGGCGCCAAAGGCACGCCTGAAGAAGGCCCGAACATGATTCTGGACGACGGCGGCGATGCCACGCTGTTGATGCACCTGGGCACCAAAGCAGAGACCGATATTTCCCTGCTGGCCAACCCTGGCAGCGAAGAAGAAATCTGCCTGTTCAATTCCATCAAAGCCAAGCTGGCCGTTGACCCTACCTTCTACAGCCGCCGTTTGAAAAACATCATTGGCGTGACTGAGGAAACCACCACTGGCGTGCTGCGTTTGAATGAAATGTCGGCCAAGGGCACGCTCTCTTTACGCGCTATCAACGTAAACGACTCGGTCACCAAGTCCAAGTTCGACAACCTGTATGGCTGCCGCGAATCACTGGTTGACGCTGTCAAACGCGCCACCGACGTGATGATTGCCGGCAAAGTCGCTGTGGTCGCTGGCTACGGTGACGTGGGCAAGGGCTCCGCCCAGGCCCTGCGCGCCCTGAGCGCCCAGGTATGGGTCACTGAAATTGACCCGATTAACGCCCTGCAAGCCGCAATGGAAGGCTACAAGGTCGTCACGATGGAATACGCGGCTGACAAGTGCGACATTTTTGTGTCCGCCACCGGCAACAAAAACGTCATCACCTACGCCCACATGGCCGCCATGAAAGACCAGGCCATCGTGTGTAACATCGGCCACTTTGACAATGAAATCGATATCGTCTCGCTGGAAAAATGCACTTGGGAAGAGATCAAGCCGCAAGTCGACCACGTGATCTTCCCGGACGGCAAGCGCATCATCATGCTGGCCAAAGGCCGCCTGGTCAACCTGGGTTGCGGCACGGGGCACCCCAGCTTTGTGATGTCCACCAGTTTTGCCAATCAGGTGATTGCGCAAATCGAGTTGTTTACCAAGCAGGATGAGTACAAGGTTGGCGAAGTGTATGTGTTGCCAAAACACCTGGACGAAAAAGTCGCTCGTTTGCACCTCAAGAAAGTTGGCGCCATGCTGACCGAACTGAGCCAGGAGCAGGCTGACTACATTGGCGTTTCCAAGTCTGGCCCGTACAAAGCCAACACTTACCGCTACTGATCTGCGGTATGACCCCCTCTCCTTCTCGGAGAGGGGAATCATCGAGCTACCCTATGCGCGCTGACCTCTTTCTCGTCGAACACGGCTTTGCCACCACCCGCTCCCAAGCCCAGCGCCTGATTGGCTCGGGGGTGCGGTGGCGCGTTGTGGTTGATGAGGCACAGGTGGCTGCGCCCTGGAAGCGCGTGGCAAAAAACGGTGACGAGATTGCTGACAATGCCGAGGTTGAAGTGCTCGACAACACCGAGGCCAAATACATTTCGCGTGGCGGCTTAAAGCTCGAAGGCGCATTGAAGGCCGCCGGGTTTGACGTGACGGGTCTTCGCTGCCTGGATGTCGGTCAGTCCACGGGTGGCTTTACCGATTGCCTTCTGCAACATGGCGCAGCGCAAGTGGTTGGTGTTGACGTCGGCCACGGCCAGCTGCATGCCAGCATGCGTGAGGATGACCGTGTGGTGTGTCTTGAACGCATCAATGCCCGGTCACTGACTGCTACTGATTTAGTAGCTGCTTGCGCCCGATTTTATTCAGCTACAGGTCAGTTTGATGCTGAAAGTGAGCCGGAAATCGACCCCGTGTTCGATTTTTTGACGGGTGACTTGTCTTTCATCTCCTTGACCCTGGTGTTGCCCGCTGTCGTGCGTTTGCTCAAACCTGATGGCCACTTGCTGATGCTGGTCAAGCCGCAATTTGAACTGCAACCCGGCCAGATCGGCAAGGGCGGCATTGTGCGTGATGCCGAGCATTTTGAGTTTGTTGAAAAGCGTCTGCGTGACTGCTGTGCTGAACTCGGTGTTGTCGTTTTAGGCTGGATGGCGTCCAGCATTGACGGTGGTGACGGTAACCGCGAATTTTTCATCCACTGCAAAAAAGGCAGTGACGTGGCGATAGACGAAAAGCCGCTGCCCGCCGCGCCACCTCGCAAAGCCGTCAAACGCACACCGCGCGCCGAAACCCGCGCCCTGCATGCAGCGCATGAAGATTCTGAAGAAGCCCACGCTGGTCAGCACGGCCCCGCGCGGCGCAAGCAAAAAAATTAAAGCATCCACTTTCATGAATAACGTCAAACTACCGATCAGCTTTGAGTTTTTCCCACCCAAAACGCCTGAAGGCGCAGAAAAGCTGCGCGCCACGCGCCAGGCCCTTTACGCCCTGAAGCCCGAGTTTTGTTCTGTTACTTTTGGCGCGGGCGGCTCGACGCAGGAAGGCACGTTTGCCACCGTCGGTGAAATCCTGGCCGAGGGCGTTGAGGCTGCTTGCCACTTTTCATGTGTGGGCGCGACCAAGGCAACCGTTCGCCAGCAACTCGCCACACTGCAAACCATGGGCGTCAAACGCCTGGTGGCCTTGCGTGGTGACTTGCCCAGTGGCTATGGCGCAGGCGGTGAGTTTCATTACGCCAGCGACCTGGTGGCTTTTATTCGCGCCGAGACGGGCGACGCCTTCCATATTGAAGTCGCTGCCTATCCCGAGGTGCATCCGCAAGCCAAGTCGGCTGACGACGACTTGAATGCCTATGTTGCCAAGGTCAAAGCCGGTGCAAATTCGTCTATTACCCAATATTTTTTCAACTCTGATGCTTACTTCAGGTTTGTGGACGACGCCTACAAGCTGGGGGTGGATGTGCCCGTCGTGCCCGGCATCATGCCGATCACCAGCTCAACGCAGCTGATGCGCTTTTCAGATGCCTGCGGTGCTGAAATACCGCGCTGGATACGCCTTCGCCTGCAGGGCTTTGGTGACGATACGGCGTCGATCAAAAGCTTTGGCCTGGATGTCACCACCGATCTGTGTGACCAGTTGCGCAACGGCGGTGTGCCGGGGATTCATTTCTACTCGATGAACCAGGCTGGCCCCTCGGTTGAAATTTGCAATCGACTCCAACTGGCCTGAGGCTGGCCATTGTCGCGGGTGTACTGGCCGGGCTGACAGCCTGCACCACAACGCCGATACCCATCGCATCGTTACCGACTGCGCCTGTTGCTGGCGCACAGCCAACCCCGTTGGCGCCAGCCCGTTCTGACCTTGCAGTTACGCCGCCCGACGTGCCGGCAGACCCGCTCGCTGTTGGGCCTGGCAGTGACTTCTTGCGCCCGGCGTTGCTGGCCGGAGAGCCTGCACGCGAGTACCAGCGCGGCGGTGCGTCCTGGTACGGCCCAGGCTTTCATGGCCGCCGCACCGCCAGCGGCGAGCGCTACGACATGCATGGCATGACGGCTGCCCACCGCACACTGCCGTTTGGCACCTGGGTTCGGGTCCACAGTCTGGTCAACGGGCGTGAGGTGGATGTCCGCATTACTGACCGTGGTCCGTTCATTCGGAGTCGGGTGATTGATGTGAGTCGTGGGGCGGCTGAGGCTTTGGGGATGTTGGGCTTGGGGTTTAAGGAAGTGGTGCTGATGGTGCCTGAATCGACGCCGGTGGGTGTGGATATGCCTGTTGTTGATAGGCGGAAGGTGGTTCGGCGGGTTGTTAAAGCTCGTTGATTAGCTGATAGGCTGGTTAACTTTGCTGGAATTGCCGGGAGTCGCCCGGCGGCGAGTCACTTTTCTTTACTTCGCCAAAAAAAAGTAACCAAAAGAAAGGCGACCCGCAGTCTGGGCCGCTTCGCGGTTCCTTGAAAAAGCTGAAGGAGCCGGAAAATCTAGAAACTAGTCGGCTGCGCCGCCGTCGGACATCTAGGGAAGGTCTGCACAACCCCCGCCACAGCGAGAGTTGAAAGATAAAAGTTCACCCGATGAAACACGAAGTGCGTTGTCACCGAATTTCAGAGCTTTCTGGCTCTGATTTGAAGCCTTTTCAG
>JBILXX010000148.1:0-4631 GCA_044378095.1 Polaromonas sp. | reverse complement strand
AGAAAACGGGAGGGGGACGCCTCCGGCGGCCTGGCAGGGGCCTCTTTGAAAAGAAAAAATCCAAAAACCTTCAAACCTCAGCTAACATCCAATCCGCTTCACACACAGAAATTCAGACACTCCCAACGTCACTAAAATCAAAGACATGGAAGCCCAGCGCATCACTGTTGCATTAATCGACCACTCGGCTGGTTTTGAAGCCAGCCCCGAGCGGGTTCGCTTGGCCGACTTGGCGGATTTTTCAGCTGATGTGGCTACTTTTTTACGTGGCGATGGCAAGGACATTGACCCCAAAACGCTTGAGGTGGCGGTTCGCAAAGGCTCACTCGCCATTGAAACCATGCCATTGCCAGCGGCGCCCCAGCTGTTCAATGATCTGCGTGCATTGCTCAATACCGAATTGCTCGACAACCTGGATGCCAAGCGGCGTGACGTGATGGAGCGCTGGCAAAAAGCTGCCCGGCAAACGCGGCAACTGGCGTACCGTATTTCAGCGCCCTTCCTTGACCGGCCCATCGTGGTCAACGCAGAGTCTGACTACCACTCGGATGACGCTGACCAGTGGGTACAGGTTGAGCGCTACATTCGCGGTGAGATTCAAGACTTGGGTGGCGCCACTGCTTCAAAAGCAAAAGTGCGACTGCCCGACGGAAACATGCTTTCGGTTATTACAGAACGCAATATTTTGCGTGACGAGAAAGAAAATCGCCTTTACAAGCTGGCCATGCTACGCATCAAAGCTGAATACAACGTACTGACGCGTGACCTGCGCAATGCGCGGCTGGTGGAGTTTGTGGAATACACGCCCCAGGTTGACGAAGAATCCTTGGCGCGCATGACTCGCCGCGGCACAAATGCCTGGAAAGACGTTGGCGATGCAACCGCGTGGGTAAACGAGCTGCGCGGGGGCGGGCAGTGAACAGCGTTCTGCTGGACACCAGCTTTTTAATTTCCTTTGCAGATTCAAGCCGCCCCAATCATGCGACTGCCCTGAGCTATTACCGGGAATGCGTGCGTCGTCAGGTGCCCATGTACTTGTCTACTGTTGTGATTTCGGAGTTTCAAGTCAAACAGGCCGTTAACGATTTGCCGCTGCGCAACTTTGTAGTGCTGCCTTTCAATATTGACCACGCTATGAAGTGTGGCCTGCTCGTTCGCAACATGGCGCGAGACATTGAAGACGACCGGGTGCGGGTGAAAGATGATTTCAAGCTGGTAGCGCAGTGCGACTGCGAAGCCATCAGTCATTTGATCAGTGAAGATGCCAGCACGCTGGCCAAATACCTCAAACGTGCAAATGAAGGCGGTTTGGCCGCAACCAAAGTAGTTTTACTGAAAGACGGGTTTGACGCGGCCTGGTTTGAAAATGGTCAGACACGCCTTGTACCCTGACAGGAAAAATTGCCGCCTCTTTTTTCCAAGCGCCGCGCAGATGACTGGCATCACGAAAACGGCTGTTTTTGCTTGAAAAGGCCTCAAAAAGGCCTATAAATAGAGTCAAATCGGCCTTCAGCCCAATCAATACGGGCGCAAGCAGCTATCAAATTTGAATGCACGACGGGAAACTGCCCTACAGCAATTTCGGGCGCTTTCCGGCTGCCCGAGGGTACAAAAACAACCCAAAGCGTTGTACTCTCGGGTAAGCTGTGCCATGCCCAAAATCAGCCCTCATTCCATTTCCAAATCATCCGTGCACTTTGTCGGCTTCGCTAGCCGTACGTTTGCACTGTCGTCGCTTCGCCTTCGCGTTCACGAATGATTTGGAAACGGAATCAGACGCCTTCAGTCCGCCATCTTCTGGCGCTGTTTTTTTTCTTGTTGATGAGCCTGTGGCTGACCGGTTGCGCCGCCTTGCCTTCTGACGTGCAACGCCCTGTGTCTACCGCCCTTGAGAACAACCTGGATACCCGAATGGGCAAGGCTGTGGCGGCGCGTGCGGCGGCTGCCAGCACCCGCAATGACTCGGGTTTTGCGCTGGTAGGCAGTGCCGAGCTGGCATTTACCAGCCGCATGACGCTGATCAAGGGGGCTGAAAAAACGCTGGACTTGCAGTACTACGCCATTCACGCGGACGACACCACCGACCGCATGTTTGCGGCTCTGCGGGAAGCGGCGGGGCGCGGTGTGCGGGTGCGTATTTTGCTGGACGACTTCAACACCGCTGGCAAGGATGCCCAGGTTTTGAAGCTGGCATTTGAAAAGAACATCGAGATGCGGCTGTTTAACCCGCTGCCGAGCAACCGCGCCTCCGCCCTTTGGCGCATCGTGAGCTCCTTAAGCGACGCGGCGCGCCTGCAGCGGCGCATGCACAACAAGATTTTTGTGGCCGACAACGCGGTGGCCATCACCGGCGGGCGCAACCTGGGTGACACCTATTTTGGCCAGAGCGAGGGGGTGAATTTTGTGGACATTGACTTGCTGGCCTCTGGCCGCATTGCCCGCGATTTGTCACGCAGCTTTGACCAGTACTGGAACAACCCGCTGGCCTACCCGGTGCAGTCGTTGATGACGGCCAAGGACATCGATGCACTTAAGCCCCGGCCTTTCACGCAGCCCGCAAACTCGGGCGAAGTTTCGACCTCCGTTGCTGACCTGATGGCCTTGCCTGCTGAAACGGCCAATATGACCACTGTTAGCCGCGTGGCTGTCAGTCCTTCAGGCCTGACCACCACCATCGCCGCCCTGCCCGACACCACCAACCTGCGGCAACTCAGCTGGACCTGGGCAGCAGCCACGGTGCTGGTCGACAAACCGTCCAAAATTGCCGACGATGCCGATGCAACAGAGCAGTCCAGCGACACGGCCGTCGATGGCCTGCTAAGCCTGATGGCGCGTGCCAAAACCGATTTGCTGGTGGTCTCGCCCTACTTCGTGCCTGGCGCAGAGATGATGAAACAGTTTGCCGACATTCGCAAACGCGGTGTGCGGGTGCGCGTGCTGACCAACTCGCTGGCATCCAACGACGCGGTGGCCGCCCACGCCGGCTACGCGCGCTACCGTGAAGGGCTCATCGCCATGGGCATTGAGATGTATGAAATGCGGTCCGAGCAGCGCGGCACAGTGGCAAGCTTTGGTACAGGTTCTGGCTCGGGCGGTGGCTCCAGCGGGGCATCGCGCGCCAGCCTGCATGCCAAGGCAGTGGTGGTTGACAACCGCCTGCTGGTGGTCGGCTCAATGAACCTGGACTTGCGCTCCAAACTGCAAAACAGCGAAGTCGCCATCGTCATCCGCAACCGCAAACTCGCCCAGGAGGCAACTGCGCTGATCGAACCCGGCTTGAGTCATGGCGCCTACAAGGTAGAACTCAAAGACGGCCAGCTGATCTGGCGCGCCCCACGGGGCTCAGGCCTGGCAGATGCGACCAGCGAGCCCGATGCCAGCCTGGGGCTGAAGCTGATGGTGCGGATGATTGCACCGTTTGCACCGGATGAGATGCTTTAAACCGTCAAACCGTCTTTTTGGGCCATTTTTGACTGTTTTCAGGTGCTTTTCAAGTATGTTTTAGGCCTTTAGACCAATAAATACGGGCGCAAACAGCTCCTGAATTAATAGCGTTCAATTAACTTACCGAGCCTGCAGGCTTGAGCACCCTGTCGCTGGCAAAGTCGACAAATGCCCGGGTTCGGGCAGGCATCAGCTTGCGGGTGGGCAGCGCCACAAACACCGTGTAGCGGCCAAAAATCCACTCGGGCAGGACATGCGTCAACGCACCACTTTCAAAATAATTGCTGGCCGGGAATCTGGGGAGCGCGGCAATGCCAGCGCCTGCCACAGCAGCGGCAAACAGGGTTTCATAACTTTCAGCCTGAAAGACCACCTGCATGGCGACCTCCATCTCGCCTTGGCTGCCGTCCAGCCGCAGCAGCCGCATGCCGCGTGCCGCATGGCCTGACGACGCCTGCCACGGGAAGCGCAGGTAGTGGTGCTGGCTCAGCTCATGGGGTGTTTTGGGCGTGCCCATGCGCTTGAGGTAGGCCGGGCTGGCGCAAACCACGTATTCGGTTTGCGCCAGTGGCCGCGCAACGATGCTGGCGTCAAAACCTTCGTTCACGACCATGAAGGCCACGTCAAACTCTTCCACCCGGTCTTGGGGAAATGGGTCGGCATGCAGATGAATCGCCACTTTGGGGTAGCGCGCCAGCCAGTGCGGGACCTGCGGGGCTAAAAAGTAATTGGCAAACAGGGGGGGGGCGCAACGACATTGACCACGCCTTGCAACTCGCTAGCGCTCTGGCTGGCGGCGGCTTCTGCGTCGTCAACCTCATTCAAAATGCTGCGCACCCGCAGCAAATAGCCTTGCCCCGCGTCAGTGAGCGCCAACCTGCGGGTGGTGCGCTGTATCAGGCGCGTGCCCAGATGCTGCTCCAGGTCTGTGACCAGCCGGGTCACGCCGGCAGGCGACATGTCAAGCACGCGGGCGGCAGCGGCAAAGCCACCTTCGTCAATGACTTTTTGAAAAACACGCATTGACAACAATCGGTCCATAGTTACCTATTTTTTTGACAATTGAGGGACTTGCAGAATTCCGCAAGCCAGCCGAATTAACCGCTACGTGAGGTAAAAAAAGTTGCGGGCACCGCCTAAAAGGCTGCAAGATCAGGGTATTGAATCATGAACTTGGTGAGCGCCCA
>JBILXX010000079.1:0-16862 GCA_044378095.1 Polaromonas sp. | reverse complement strand
TCAATCCATCTTGGTGGCTGCCAAACCTCTATTTGGCCATCTGGCCTCTGGTCGTGGCGCCGAAACTTGCTCGTATGCCAGGTGAAGCCTAACCCCTCGCTCAAGCTGACACGCTACGGCACGCAGCTTAGCTCGAACGTTAGTTTGCAAACGCTACAAATACAGGAGCTGTCTGCGCACAGATTCATTGGCTTTTAGCCCTAAAACATACCAAAAAACAAGCGAAAAACAGCGTTTCAGCGTCGCCAGACCGTCACAAACCGCCTCAAAAGCAGGCAAAAACCCGAAAAACAGCCGTTTTTAGGCGCCAAATCGGCCTTTAAGCCAATGAATACGGGCGCAAGCAGCTACTAGAATAATAGCAGTTCATACGCATACATGCGCTGCACCATGTTCGGAACTAGAGCCACATCTAGTCCCAGCAGGGCAGACTGAGCGTTCAATTTAGCCCCCATCTGCCCGATTGCACCTGTCACGGTTTCTGTGCAGAATCTCGAAGATTAACGAAAGGGGTTCACACCATGGACAAGCTCAACCTTAGCCGTCGCCGTCAGTTCACGCATGTTGCACTTGCCGCTTTGGCTTGTAGCACCCTTGGTGGACAGGCTCTGGCCCAGCAGCCAGCCCAAAAGATTTCGGGCCCGCAGGCCAGGTACTGGATCAATGCCGAAACCACGACCGGCATGATGGCGGGCATGCAAGCCGGGGGCGGTGGTTTTGGTGCGGCGATGGGGGCCTTGCTGGGTGGCTCTGGCGGTGGGCCTAACAAGTCACTGCTGCTTGAACTGGGTGCTGTGCGCGACGCTGCGCCTGCCAGTGGGCAACATGCGATTCCGGCACCGCTGGGCATGGGGGCGTCGTTGCCGCTGGTTGGCCCCACCCCTGGCGCAAAGCAGCCTGTCCGTGAGGAGCGCGATGTTCCAGAGATGCAACAGCCTGAGGGCAACATGCGCATGCTGTTTTTTTGGGGCTGTGGCGACACCGTTGGCGCAGGGCAGCCCGTTATTTTGGACATGAAAGAAATGCGCTCAGGCAAGCTGCCCGCGGGCATGCAATCAGCGTCGGTTCGTGACAACGTGCGCGGGCCAGCTTTTGGGCGCGACCGGGGTTACGCTGACTGGCCCAACGCCAAAGACAGCACCCGTGTGCCCAGCAGTGCATCGCTGGTGGGCGACCATGTGGTGAGCAGCAACATCAGCCCGGAGATTCGTTTTGCCGTCCCTGCAGACAACGACTATCTGGGTGGCTTAAACCTGAACAATTCAGCCTCCACCGCAGGCGGCAACACGCTCAACTGGAACAATCTGGACCGCGCGCTGGGCTACTTTGCCACGGCGATGGGCATGCGAGAAACAGCGCCTAAAAGCACCGACATGGTGCTGTGGAACTCCAGCAGCCAAAAAATGCTGGGCGGTGAAAACCTCATGACATTCCTGCCGCCGGCTGAGGTTTCGCGGCTGGTCAGTGAGCGTGTTGTCATGTCACCTGGCACCACCCAATGCACCATTCCCAAAGCAGTGCTGGACGCAGCAGGCGGGCAAATGTTGATGAGCAACCTCAACGCTTTCGGGCCAGAGCTGAATGTGGTGCAGCCGCCGCGCCCGCAAGACCCGCGCGTTGAATGGAAACAGGACTACGCCGTCAAGCTGCGCACCCGCTCGTACACCAGCAGCATGAACGCCATGGCGGCTGCGGGCGGCTCGCGCAGCAGCCGCAACGCACCTGACGGCAGTGCCAATCAGGGTGCGCCGTCTGCAGCAGATGCGTCAGGCCAGAACGAGAAACCGGCTGGCGGCTTGTTACCGGGCCTGGGCGCCGCGGGCAACGTGCTCAGAGGGCTTTTTGGCCGCTAGCAGCTCGTCAGGCAGGCACAGCATCCACACCCGCCCGGTCCCAATGCCGGTGCTGGGCAAGGGCAGATATCAGCTCGACTGAAATTTGCCCATCCAGCACCTTGCGGGCATCGGCCACCAGCACGCCCGCAGCGGGCAGGGCGACCTGGTCTGCGTTTTTGCCGGCTGTCAAACCCAACGTGGCCAGCAACTGCACGCCTTCGTTCAATGCGCAAATGGTTTTGCAGTGTTTGTAGGCTTCGAGCACAAAATGCACCGCGTCGCCCATGGCGCACAGCGCCGCGGCGCTTTGTGCGCCGCCTGCAATCAGCACTGCGTCAAACATGATGGACGGCATGTTGCCGAAGGTGTGGTCAACAGCCAGTTGCTTGCCGCTGGCGGTGCTGACGGTGCCCAGGTGCGGGCCGACCACCTTGCACACCGCACCGGCTGCGGTGAGGTCTTGAACAATTTGCTTGAAAGTAGCGGGCTCGATACCGTCGGCCACCAAAACAGCGACTTTTCGGGTTTTGATGTTGCCGCCCGGCTTGCCAGCCATGCTCAGGGCGTCGTCGGTTTCAACCTTGTTGGTGATGCGAAAGGCCCTGAAGCCCAGGCGTCCTGCAGCGGCCTTGGCATCGGGCGGGCTGATGCCGAGGTTTACGGAGACACGGGTGGCGAGTTTGATGTCGACATGGGCCAGGTTGTCGACCATGCGCTGGCGGATCTCTGGTACTTCGACTTTTGACAATTCAAACCTGAACGCCGCCACGATGTGGTCTTTTTCAACGGTGGTCTGGCTGTTCCAGAACAGGGTGGCTTGTGAAAAGTGGTCATCAAACGACGGGCTGCGGGCACGGATTTTGGGCGGCTCAATTTGTTCAGGATAGGACTGAAAGCCCTGCGCTGCGCCGTCGATGCGAAACTCTGTGCCATTGGCCAGGGTGTTGGGCTCATAGGCCACGCGGCCTTTGGGGATGGTCATGCGGTGAATGCCGTCGCGCTGAAAGTTGTGCATGGGGCACACGCCCCGGTTGATCGGGATTTCATGAAAATTAGCCCCGCCCAGGCGCGAGAGCTGCGTGTCGGTGTACGAAAACAGGCGCCCTTGCAGCAGCGGGTCGTTTGAAAAGTCAATGCCCGGCACCAGGTGGCCAGGGTGAAAGGCGACCTGCTCAGTCTCTGCAAAAAAGTTGTCCGGGTTGCGGTTCAGCGTCATCTTGCCAATGAGTTGCACCGGCACTTGTGACTCAGGAATCAGTTTGGTTGAATCCAGAATGTCAAAACCCAGCTCGGCCTCTTTGCCTTCATCAACGATTTGCACGCCCAGTTCCCATTCAGGAAAGTTGCCGCTGTCAATGGCTTCCCACAAGTCACGGCGGTGAAAGTCTGCGTCTTTACCGGCCAGCTTTTGCGCCTCGTCCCAGGCCAGGCCGTGCACGCCAAGCTTGGGCTTCCAGTGGAACTTGACGAAGTGCGACACACCCTGTGCGTTGACAAAGCGAAACGCGTGAATACCAAAACCCTCCATCATGCGCAAACTGCGGGGAATGGCGCGGTCTGACATGACCCACATCAGCATGTGGGTGGATTCAGGCATCAGCGTTGCAAAGTCCCAAAAGGTGTCGTGCGCGCTGGCCGCTTGTGGCATGCCATTGTGCGGCTCAGGTTTGACGGCATGAATCAGGTCAGGGAACTTGATCGCGTCCTGGATAAAAAAGACCGGGATGCTGTTGCCCACCAGGTCGTAATTGCCTTCTTGCGTGTAAAACTTGACAGAAAACCCGCGCACGTCACGTACCGTGTCGGCCGAGCCTGCGCCGCCAGCAACCGTTGAAAACCGAACAAACACGGGCGTTTCAATCTCCGGGTCTTGCAAAAAGCCAGCGCTGGTGTACTGCACCATGGACTTGTAGGGCTTGAAGACACCATGTGCGGCTGAGCCACGGGCATGCACCACCCGCTCGGGGATGCGTTCGTGGTCAAAGTGGGTGATTTTTTCACGCAGGATGAAATCTTCAAGCAGGGTGGGGCCGCGTGCGCCTGCTTTGAGGGAGTTGTGGTTGTCAGGGATTTGCAGACCCTGATTGGTGGTGAGCAGCGGGGCGATGGGGTCTGTGAATGTCTCAAGCTGTTGCTGTTTGACTTTTGCGTTATCGGTGTTTTTCGTTGCCCCTTTGGCAGCGACTTTGCGTTTGGTGGGAGTCATGGGTGTTACCAGTGTGGCCGTGGCAAACGCCACCCGTACACGGTAAATCACACACCCTGAATCACAGGTAGCCGCATGACCACGCGCCATGTAAGACGCGGGCTACCGTCGAGTTTTCAGGGGGCTGGCGTTGCAGCCTGCTGCCGCTGAATTTCGATTTTTTTCATCGCCATGTAGCTGGGTTTGTCGGCTTCTCTGAGCTGCTGCGGGAACTGCTCGGTCGCATCAAACCACTTTTCTAGCCGCGCATTGACTTGTTGCGCTGGCGGCAAGGGCAGGGCTTGCAAGTAAGCATCAATGGCCAGGTAGTAGCGCATGGTGTTGCGCTCAACCGCGCCGCGTGCGCCGCCTACGTAAGTGGCCTTGGCGTTGGCTGTGGCGGGTGTTTTGATGCTAAAACCAACCTTGCCTCGCCCACCTGTGGCCAGGTAGCCCTGCATGGCCAGCTTGCCTGCCATGCCGTATTCATAGGCATAGCGCAGATGCATGAATGTTTTGTTACCTTCAATCGGCACGGCTTGAAGCTCAATGCGGTAGTTGCTGGTGCCCAGTGGCCCTTTTTCTGCATTGAGCTGCACCACCAGCAAGCTGGCTGATGTGCTGACCTGGCGCATGACGAATTCAAGTGGAAATGACTCCTGCAAGGTTTGGGGCGTTTTTTTGCCGATGTGGACTTTCAGCATCGCAGGATTGCTGCCACTTATAACGCGGCAATACTTCGTGTTGATGTGCAGGATCATCACGTCGCACCAGGTGTTGACACTTCGAAACGATTTGCTGACGCTCGCAAAAGGCGCGTCCAGTACCGCGTAGGCGTTGCCACTGACCAGGTCGCCAGCTTCGGCAGATTCAAGCACCAGCGGCCGACCATAGGCGTTGCTTGCCAAAGCGCTCGCCAGGCTGGTGTGTTTTGCCAGTAATGCAGTTGCGCTTGCATCTGTACCTGAAGTTTGCGCCCAGGTATTGAAGCCAATGCTGATTGCGAGCAGAACAAGCCAGCTCCGTTTATTGGGTTTTATGAAACTCAATCTTTCAGTTAACATAATATACATCGTGGAATCTCAAATGAATCTATCGTATGGTGAGAAAAACACAGGTTTACCACTTTCCCGTCAGTTGCTTGCTGCGCATGGCCTTGGTCAGCATCACGGCTGAATCCGGCCGGTTCCCCCGTTCGGCAAACTGCAATGCAGTCAAGCCGACTTGGTTTTTCAGCAAAGGATCTGCGCCTTCATCGAGCAGCAATTTGACGGACTGAGGGTTGCCGTACATGCTGGCCATCATGAGCGGCGTGGAACCGTTGGGCGACTCGGCATCAATGTAGGCATGGTTTTCAAGCAGCAGTTTAATGACCTCAACCTGCCCATTGCTGGCGGCGTAATGCAGCGGCGTCCAGCCGGTTTTGTTGACATCAGCACCTTTTTTGACCAGTTTCTCTGACAGTGCCAGATGGCCTTTGAGTGCAGAGAGCATCAAGGGGCTTTCCCCCACGGCGTTAATGGCGTTCAAATTGACTTTGGGCGCATCAACTAGCAGACTGGCGACTTTGAGCGACGGCTCGCGAATGGCGAGAATCAAGCCGTGCTGGCCTTGCGGGTCTGGTGTGTTGGCGTCAAATCCACGTGCCAACAGTTGCTGGATGGTGGCTGGGTCGTCGTTTTTAATAGCCGTGAAGAAATCCTCATACGATCCAGCGTGAGAAAGATTAAATCCAATAAAAACAGCAAGGTATATTGCTTGTTTAAAGTAATACTTTAAGTATTTCATGGTGATCTAGCCCGTTATGACGCCTGAAAACAGTGTTTCAAAGTTATGACTCGTGGCCTGAGCAATGGTTTCAAGCGACTGGCCTTTGAGTTCTGCCAGCAGCTTGGCCACATACGGCACATAGGATGGGTTGTTGGTTTTGCCCCGGTACGGGACGGGCGCAAGATAGGGGCTGTCGGTTTCAATCAGCATTCGGTCCAGCGGCACGAATTGGGCGACTTGGCGCAAGTCGGCGGCTGATTTAAAAGTCAAAATACCTGAAAAAGAGATGTAAAAACCCATGTCCAGCGCAGCCTTGGCGACGGCCTGAGTCTCGGTAAAACAGTGAAAAACACCGGTAGCTCTGATGTTTGAATCACCACCCTCACCCTCTTCTTTCAAAATAGCCAGCGTGTCAACTGACGCATTGCGCGTGTGGATGATGAGTGGTTTGTTGACTTGCCTGGCCGCGCGGATGTGAACCCGAAAACGTTCACGCTGCCATTCCATGTCAGCCAAACTGCGGTCACCGAGCCGAAAATAGTCCAGGCCCGTCTCACCAATGCCCACGACCTTGGGCAATGCTGAGCGCTGCACCAAGTCATTGACGGTGGGCTCCAACACGTCTTCGTTGTCTGGATGCACACCGACGCTTGACCAAAAATTGTCGTAAGTCGTGGTCAATTGATGGACTTCTTCAAACTCTTCGAGCGTGGTGCAAATGCACAGTGCCCGGTCAACTTGAGCGTCAGCCATGGCCAGGCGGATTTGAGGGAGCTCGGCCTTAAGCTGGGGAAAGCTTAAATGGCAATGGGAGTCAGTGAACATGCTGAAACCGTTAAAAATGGGTGTATTTAAGCATTAAATTGAGCTCAAGCCCAATGAATACAGGCGCAAGCAGCTACTGAATAAATAGCAGATTAGATTGTCTGCGTTGGCCTGTCAGATGCCAGATGCGCGCCCAAAATCTCTTCAATCTTCAGTTTCAGCAGGCGCGACTTTTCGTCGTTTGGAAATCGCACACCCACGCCCTGGGTGCGGTTACCTGCGGCTCGGGGTGGCGTGACCCAAGCCACTTTGCCAGCGATCGGGTAGCGCTGGGTGTCGTCTGGCAGGGTCATCAACACATACACGTCTGCGCCCAGCTGATATTCGCGCGCGGTGGGAATAAACACGCCGCCTTCCTGGAACAACGGAATGTAGGCGGCGTACAGAGCTCCCTTTTCCTTGATGGCCAACTGAACAACGCTAGGCCTTGCAGCTGTAGAGGCAGCGGGGGTGGCGGGTGATGCGGGTGGGTTGGCACTCATGAGCGTAGTTTATCGGTTTGGCCAGGAAAATTTTGTAGTTCAATCGCTTATTTTGAAGTCAGGGCGATTTTGGCTCGGCTGGTCAGCGACTCAAGCATCAAACCCGGGTTGTAAGGGTGTTCAACGGTGCGGGCGGTGGCTGACAACTCTTTTGCCCAGGTTGCCAGACCGAACGTGCCTGACTTGACGGGTGCAGCGGGTAAATCTGCCAAACTGAAAAATCGGGGCTGAGCACCCAAACGGACAGACCACACATCGTGACAAAGCTTTTGCAGGGCATCTACCGCTTGTGAGGGCAGCCAGTCGCTCAAAGCGGTTACGTCGCCTTTGGCCATCGCTTTTGGCAATGCTTGCCAGCTTTGGGCAATGGCGGTGGCCTGCCCACTTTGTGCCCAGGCCAGAGCGTCGGCGGGGCGGCCACCAGCAGCCGTCAAGAGCGTTTTTAGATCAGCGTGTGAGGCAGGTTTGGCAGGTTTCGTGGGACTCTTGTCACCCCCCTGTCCTGGATCATGTTCGCTGGCCACTTTCAACCAGGCCAGCGCTTCATCAAAACCTGGCCAAACCATGGTGTGGCCCAGACAGCGACTACGAATGGTGGGCAGCAATTGATGCGCGGCTTCAGTCGCCAGAATGAACTTGACTTCACCGGGCGGCTCTTCCAGTGTTTTGAGCAGCGTGTTGGCGGTGATGCCGTTCATGCGTTCGGCCGGGAAGACCAGCACAACCTTGGTGGTACCGCGAGAGCGGGTGAACTGCGTGAAAGACACCACCTCACGCGCGGCATCCACCTTGATCTCCTTGCTTGGTTTTCTTTTTTTGTTGTCCAGATCCTCTTGTGTTTTTTCGTCCAGCGGCCATCCCAGTTCAATCGAAAGAACCTCGGGCATCAACAAAGCCAGGTCGGCATGGGTATGCACATCGACCGCGTGGCAACTGCCGCACACCCCGCAAGCGCCCTGAGGCGTCGGGGTTTCGCACAGCCAGGCGCGCGCCAGGGCCAAAGCCAGTTCAAACTGCCCCAAGCCGGACGGGCCGGCCAGCAACCAGGCATGGCCGCGCTGGTTAAGCAGGCTGGTCAGTTGGGTTTGCAGCCAGGGCGCCAAAGGGGGTGTCATAGCCAGCCCTTTCCAGCAACAACACTCAAGACGTCTTGCCAAACGGCGCCACGGCTCTGAGCCGCATCAATTCGTGCAAAACGTTTCGGCTCTGCCAGTTGCCTGTCGGCATAACCTTGCGCGACGCGGCTGAAAAACTCGACGGGCTGGGCTTCAAACTTGTCGGGCACGCGCGCACCTGCCAGGCGCTTGGCAGCTTCAAGCGGGCTCAAATCAAACCAGACGGTCAGGTCCGGCTGCACAAATTGGTTGTCGGCAGTTTGAACCCATTGCTCCAAAGTGCGCAAAATGCCCAAATCAAAGCCCCGCCCTCCCCCCTGGTAGGCGAATGTGGCATCGGTAAAGCGGTCACACAGCACCACATCGCCACGAGCCAGGGCGGGCAGGATGACTCTGACCAAGTGGTCACGCCGGGCGGCGAATATCAGCAGCGATTCGGTCAATGAATCCATCGCGTCGTTCAGCACCATGGCGCGCAGTTTTTCAGCCAGTGGCGTGCCGCCTGGCTCACGGGTCAGTGTGACGGCGCGGCCTGCAGCTTTGAAAGCATCGGCCAGGCCACTGATGTGGGTTGACTTGCCAGCGCCGTCTATGCCTTCGAAGCTGATGAATAAACCGGGTTTCATTGATTTCTGATGTATTTGTTAACGGCACGGTTGTGATCGTCAAGGTTCGCGCTGAACTGGCTGCTGCCATCACCGCGCGCTACAAAATAAAGCGCTGTGGTCGGCATGGGCTGAACAGCTGCCAGCAAGGCAGCTTTGCCTGGCATGGCAATTGGCGTGGGCGGCAGGCCACCCCGGGTGTAGGTGTTGTAGGGTGTGTCGGCCAGAAGATCGCGCTTGCGCAGGTTGCCGTCAAAGGCGTCACCCAGGCCATAAATCACCGTTGGGTCGGTTTGCAGGCGCATGTTGATGCGCAAGCGGTTGGTAAAAACACCCGCAATTTGCGCCCTGTCAGTGGATTTACCGGTTTCTTTTTCAACAATGCTGGCCAAAATCAAAGCCTCATCCGGCGACTTCAGAGGCGTGTCGGGGTGGCGCAAGGCCCAGGCGGCGTCAAGTCGTTTGTCCATCGCTTTGGCCGCACGTTTGAGCACAGCGAGGTCGCTGGAGCCCTTGGCGTAGCTGTAGGTGTCGGGGAAAAATCGGCCCTCGGGGTGAATGCCTGGCCTGCCCAGCTTTTGCATGATAATTTCAGGCTCAAGACCAACAGAATCGGGCGCAAGCAGCTCTGCTTTTTGCAGCGCTGAACGCACTTGTTTGAACGTCCAGCCTTCAACCAGTGTGATGCTTTTGAGTGATTGGTCACCGCGTACCACCATGCTGAGCAAGCTGCGTGGTGTTGTGCCTGGCGTGATTTCGTAACTGCCGGCCTTGATTTGCCGTGCCTGGCCAGACAGGCGAAACCACAGTTGCAGCAGTTCGACATTGACATCCGCGCCGCTTACAACCACGGCTTCGGCGACTTGCGCGGCGCGGGTGCCGGGTTCAATCTCCAGATCCAGCACCTGGCTGCCTGCAGGAAGACTCAAGCGCATCGGGTTGTGCAACCACCAGACTGCAGCACCTATCGACAAGCCTGCCAGCAGGAGCAAAAACATCAACAGTCTTGTAAAAACACGCACCACGCTCAAATACCTATTCATTACCGGTTTGTAAAACACCCAAAGTCACCAGCCATGATAATTCAGCCATGACGACATCACCCTCTTCCCCTGCCGCACTTTCTGTTTCCGGCGTGGCCGAACTTAATCATTGGGGCGTGATTCGCGCTGCAGGCCCTGATGCCGCCTCATTTTTGCAGGGCCAGCTGACGCAGGACCTCGTCAGCATGGGGCTTGACACCGCCCGGCTAGCCGCATTTTGCAACGCCAAAGGGCGCATGCAGGCTAGCTTTGTGGTGTTCAAACGGAGCAATGACGAAGGGCTTGAAGAAGTCTTGCTGGTTTGCAGCGCTGATATTCTGGCGCAAACCTTAAAGCGCCTGAGCATGTTTGTGATGCGTGCAAAAGTCAAACTGAGTGATGCAAGCGCTGATTTCAGGCTCTATGGCCTTGCTGGAGATGCTATTGATTTGGGAGCTTCTCTCGCGCATATTCATTGGTCAAAACATGATTTTGAGGGTGTAAATAGTGTATTTCTATACCCTGGAGCGGGTGTTGAGCGGGTTTTGTGCTGTACGCCTGCTGGACATACGCCACCGGCTGGGGAAATTTTGCCGCTGGCCGTTTGGCAGTTGCTGGAGGTGCAGTCCGGCATTGCCATGATCAGCCAGCCGATATTCGAGGCTTTTGTGCCACAGATGCTCAATTACGAGTCAGTGGGCGGGGTGAACTTCAAAAAAGGCTGCTACCCCGGCCAGGAGGTGGTGGCACGCAGCCAGTTCAGGGGCACGCTCAAGCGCCGGGCTTACATTGCACATGGCACAGAAGCAATGGCAATTGGACAAGTTGTATTTCACGCAAGCGATGCCGATCAGCCTTGCGGACTGGTCGCCGCCAGTGCGCCTAACCCAGCGGGCGGTTTCGATGCGATTGTGTCAATACAGACCTCAGCAGCAACCGGGGGCTTGCTGACATTGCACAGCCCGCAAGGCGCGGCTTTGCAATTGCTGCCTTTGCCCTACCCTTTGCTTGAAGATATCTGAAGTCTGACGATTACATCCTGGCCAGAAGCTGCGGCGGTATCTGCTTGCGCAAGGCTTCACGGTCTTTTTCGGGTGTGGCTTCCAGAGCAGATTTGAACGCCGCAGTGGCCTTGACATCGTCTTTTTTCTGGTTCAGATAGATGGCAGCCAGCTTCAAATACCCGTCTTGCCGACTGGCGGGCCAGTCTTTGTTGCGCATCTCCAAGCCTTGGATTGCCATGTCAAAGTCGCTTTTACGCATGCCCAGCACGTAAGCTGCGGACAGCAGGTCAAAGTCAACCGTCCCTTCGTTCATGTACTGCTGGGCCAGCAAGGCAGATTCTTTTTCTTTGCCGCTGCGGCTCATCAAGATAACCTTCGACGACCGCACAGATACCGCTTTGGGCTGGATCTTCTCGCAGCGCTCCAGGTATTCAAGCGCTTTTTCATTGTTGCCCAATTGGGAGTAGCCGCGAGCCACGTTGCTCATCATGGCCACGACATAGGGCCGCGACAAAATGACTGATTCCCAAACCCAGACGGCGTTTTTCCAGTCGCCCCATTTGGCCAGCTCATCGGCAATCATGGGGGTTATTTTTCTGTAATGGGTGTTGATCGCGATACCCTCTCTGGCCAATGCCAGCATTTCGCGCTTGGTTTTGTCCCACTTCGGGTTGTTGACATCGCCTGAATTGGAGATGGTGAGCGCCATTTTGACGGCTGTGACGATCTTGTTTTCTGTGGCAGCAGCTTGCTGACTGATATAGGCTGTCAGTGCCATACAAACCATCATGACGACCGCCAACACCTGTGAATAGGCCGGTTTCCAGGACAGGCGTGAAGCAGCAGCAGGTCCGCGGATTGACAGGCGTGCGTCAGAGGCAGCCAAAAGAGCCAAACTCAAGGCAAATATGCTTCCCGTAGCGGCCAGCCGCCACGGAAAACCGATATTGCTGACAACTAAAAATCCTAGCAAGCTGGCAAGCGCGATCATGCGAACCGGAGCCTCAGCCAGCCCCTCAGAAGTCCGGTCTCTGAAGGTTTTCCAAGCTGCAGACAGTAAATACCCCAGTAGCGCCAATAAAAAGAGCAAGCCTGTTAATCCATACTCGGCAAGCAACTGCAAAATTTCGTTATGGACGTAATAGTCAGTTTCAAGCTGGGAGCCCTCAACTTGGTACAAAGGCTGCTCGGCCTCCCAGGCACCCGCGCCAACACCCGTGATGGGGTTGGCTTTGATCATCACCATGGTGGCCTTCCACATGACAAATCGAGTGCCGAGAGAACTGTCTGTGGTTGAGATTGATGCCGTACGTTTGAATGCCATGTCGAACGGGGTGGTCACATTCCCGTAATAGGCTCTGTCTGCTATAACTTTGGGGTTACCCGAACTGGTCAGACCCATAGTAATCACAGTAGCTATAAAGACGCCACATGCAAGTATTCTTTTGCCGCTGTCCCATGCAGTAAAGTTAAATCGTTTGCGGTAAATTATGGCAATAATGGGCAAAACTACGATGACAAGCAGCCAAATCGCTGTTAGCGCTCCACGCGTGCCAGTCATCATCAGCGCGACGATATTGAAACCAAGCGTGAATGACATCAGGGTAATGCGTGACGAAGTTTTCGCCTGAGCCAGCAAATAGGCCGTATAGGGAAAAGTACAAACCACGAACTCTGCAAAAAAGTTACGGTTGACAAAGGTTGAGGCTGGGTTGGGTCCTTGCGGAAAATAAGTAAAGTCAATGTAAAACTGCAAAACCGTCCACGTTGAGCAAACAACTGCTCCCCAATGAATGCCCTCAATCAGGTATGGTGTGCGTTGCTTTGACAGGGTGTTGATTCCCAGCCAAAGTAGCAGACTGAAAATAAACCATCGTATGGCCTCGACACCGCCAAGATAAGTATGTGACCAAACCATGCTGCCAAGTGCATAAAACATCAATGCCAACGGCAGCCACATGAGGGCATGCCACCGCAGGCCGTCGCGGCGGTTGCGTTGCTGCCAGAAAAATAGCAGTCCTGCACCTACTGCAGCAAAAGACACCACAATCGACTTCAGGGTGTCTTGCAACATCAGCTCATTTGGAACGCCGATGCCGGGCGTGATAAACATCATCAACGCCAGGATCACGACGGTCCAGTCGCCACGCTCGACCTCTTGTGGCAATGGTGATGTCGCTGAGTTGACACGGCCACGCGCATTGGCGTTTGGCAAGGTGGCTTTGGGCGTTGCGGAGCTATCGACCTGTGAAGAGATGCCATCTGATGCCGTCCCCAAACCGACAGGGCTAACAGGGGAGGCATTGGGTTTGCTGCTGGGGATACGTTTTTTTTTGGCCATGAAAGCTGGTGGGGGTAACTGCGTGAGACTTTAGATTGTCGCTGCTTGGCAGCGGCGACTAAAAAGACTTGAACATTTCGATGTGTGGGATGCTGACTTCGTCAAAAGGTTCGCCGCGCACCGTGAACCCGGCACGGGTATAAAAACCTTCGGCACTGCGCTGCGCGTGCAGCATCACTTCCAGGTAGCCCTGCTGCTTTGCAGCGTCTGTCAAAACGCCCAAAAGCTCACGGCCAATGCTTGATCCACGCAAAACACGCTTGACCGCCATGCGGCCAATTTTTGCAGTGTCAGGTGTTGCTTGGAGGAGCCGGGCCGTGCCAATTGCTTGCCCCAAACCGTTGTAAGCGACGGCATGCAAGGCGGTCTTGTCGACCTCATCCCACTCCATCTCCAATGGGATTTTTTGTTCGTTCACAAAAACCTCAGTTCGAACATGAGCGGCGTCCGCACCGAGTTCAGCCCAGGTTCCAGTCTTGATTTGATAACCTGGTCGCCCCTGCTCAAAACCCAGTAAAACCTCACGCAAAGCTTCAGGCACTGGCTTGGCGGTTTGCGTACTGGGGTCGGCAAACACGTAAATCAGCTCGCTGCTGATCAGCAGTTCATCACCCCGAAAAATACCGCCAGAAAACACCATCGACGAATTTCCGATGCGGTTCAATCGAAGGGCAATGTCCAGCCGGTCATCAAAAAGAGCAGACGCATGAAACTCAATGCTGGCTTTTTTGACGTACAAATCGCCATCCAGCGAGTGCATGGCTTCTTCATAAGGAAGCGCCAGT
Source organism: Polaromonas sp. (assembly GCA_044378095.1). GTDB lineage: Bacteria > Pseudomonadota > Gammaproteobacteria > Burkholderiales > Burkholderiaceae_C > Polaromonas. The sequence continues at coordinate 2,893 of JBILXX010000079.1, read as the reverse complement.
GCACGCCAGTAGTCTGCGATGGCTGTGTCAAAGTACATTAAGTAGTGGGCATTGAAGACAATTTTTTGCATGTCAACTTCTGCCCATCGCACACGAAGTGGGTAAAAAAATCTGAAGTCTTGACGTTTCATGGCTTGATGGTTATAAATTTGGCTACTTGACGTGGCAAGATGGTACAGCGCGAAAATTTAAAACCGGACTACACAACATGGCTTTCATCTATTACGTCACACAAATTCAGTTTGATTTTGGTGCTATCAGGCTGCCTAAACAGGAATGCGAACGTGTCGGCATCACCCGGCCACTGATCGTCACAGACGCGGGCGTGAAAGCTGCCGGCATTTTGCAAAAAGCGCTGGATCAGCTGCCCGGCATGCCAGTGACAGTTTTTGATCAAACGCCATCGAACCCCACTGAAGCGGCAGTCAAAGCCGCAGCCGCGCTTTACAAGTCCAGCAACTGCGATGGCCTGATTGCGGTTGGCGGCGGCTCGGCCATTGATTGTGCCAAAGGTGTGGCCATTGCTGCAACGCACGAAGGACCGCTCACAAGCTACGCCACCATTGAAGGCGGTTCGTTAAAAATCACGGGTCGCGCAGCACCACTGATTGCTGTGCCCACCACCAGCGGCACTGGCAGCGAGGTGGCAAGGGGAGCCATCATCATCGTTGAGGATCAGCGAAAGCTGGGATTTCATTCATGGCACATCGTGCCCAAAGCGGCTATTTGTGACCCTGAACTGACCTTTGGTCTGCCAGCCAAACTGACCGCGGCTACAGGCATGGACGCAATTGCGCACTGCATGGAAACCTTTATGTCTGCCGCCTTTAACCCCCCCGCTGACGGCATTGCCCTGGATGGGCTGGAGCGGGGCTGGACTCATATTGAGCGCGCCATGCTCGACGGTAGCGACCGTGAGGCAAGGTTTAATTTGATGAGTGCGTCTATGCAAGGCGCGATGGCGTTTCAAAAAGGTCTGGGCTGCGTGCATTCGCTCAGCCACAGCCTGGGCGGCGTTGACCCACGACTGCATCACGGCACACTGAACGCCATGTTCTTGCCTGCTGTGGTGCAATTCAATGCAAGCGCTGCTTCGGTGCAGAAAGACAGACGTCTGGAGCGTATGGCAGGCGCTATGGGCTTGAAATCGGGGAGCGATATTGCGAGTGCATTGTTGGAAATGAATCAACGTTTGAAGCTGCCATCAGGCCTTGCTCAAATGAGTGTCAAGAGAGACTCTTTTGAAAAAATTATCTTCGGCGCTTTGCTTGACCACTGTCACAAAACAAATCCACGCCTGGCCAGCGCCGAAGATTACTCACTTATCCTAGAGCAATCAATGTAGTGTTTATTCACCTCACTCTACCCCGCCAATCGACCAGAGAATGATCTGGCAAACGAGCAATACGCCAAGCAACTATCTTTCCCGTTTGAAGTAGTGCCGCACGGGTCTTTCAAAAAGACGCTCGCTTAGCAAGGCAAGCCAAAACGACACTCCAATCACTAAACAGCCAAATATTAGGCGGGCAGAGACTGTCCATTCCACTGGATTTGCAATGCTCAAGCGGGGAAAAATGATCTGTACCAATCCGAAAAACAGTACTGGGTGTAACAGATACAACCCATAGGTCGCATCGCCAAAGTAAACGGCAAGTTTCGTCAGGCCACCTTTGAGAGACATCCTAGATGAAGCGTACACCATGGAAAAGCAAGTGGCTCCCAACACGACCCCACGCCACCCAAGAATTTCATGAGTGGCTTTCACGGGATTGACGATTAGCATGAGCGCAAAACCAGCAAATAATATTGTCAAACCCATCGACTCAAATTGAAACGCTTCCAGCAGGCCGTTGCGTTTGGCGACACCTAGAACGCATCCGCCCATGAAATAGGCCGCGAATGCAGGTGCCTGAAAATATGCTTGGGCGTATCTTGTGTCACCATCTGTCTGGTCAAGCGTCAATGCAATCCAGCAGATTTGAATCCCAAGAAGCAATATAAAAATGCCAGCCGTAACCCGTGTATTTCGGAAAGTGAGCATGAGCCACGGAAAGACGAGATAAAAAATCGCTTCAATGCCCAGCGACCAACCACCAACAAGACTTGCGCTTACCGACGGATTGAAAAACCCAAACAAGAATGTAGCGTTCAACAAATAAGTGAAAGCCAGTTCCAATGTGAATCCATCCTTGAATACTTTCCAAGGTAGAGCAACCAGCATCAATGCTAGGTAGAGTGGCGCCAGTCGCCAATATCTAACGCGTAAAAAGTTAGAAAACGAAAACTGACCAGATTCAAACTGACCAATGTAGTTGTAAGCCAGACTGGCACCGGACAGCACAAAAAATAAATACACTCCGTAGCTACCGAGCGTATGGAAAGCTGCAACGTCCTGCCAGAACATCAAGTGGTAACTGGCGACCGCAAAGGCACACATGCCGCGCAGCAAATCCCATCCGGGTACTCGCTCAAGTGTCACCAATCCAGTTTTAAAGTCTTTCGCTTGCATTTTCAAATCTGTCGACTCCAGTAGGACGCGTCATGCTGATCGGCTTGCGTGACGGACTACGGCGTCGATAGTAAGAGCAACGAATCGCTCAACATGGTTGCACCTGCGCACCTAAGCCACATAGCCAAGTGAGCAAAATAGTGACAAACTTTTTTATTCCAATGTTGCACAAAAGCTGGTTGTTTTTTCAACTATTGCTATTGTTGAGTAAACAGATCAAAGACCAACTCTTCTCCGGTTAAGCATATAAAAGAAGGGAATCATTTTAAAGCTTCAACCGAGGAGCCTGTCAGAAATTTTGTGTTTGAGGCATACCATTCCCCCAAAGGAGTTACATGCCCCGCACTACAACCAAGTCCGCTGTCAGCGGCAAATCGGCACAGC
>JBILXX010000078.1:0-16945 GCA_044378095.1 Polaromonas sp. | reverse complement strand
AAAAATCTCATCTTGCGGTTCTCCTGCATGTAGCGGGCCCGGCTTATGGGGGTGTCTTGCATCCCTTCTCCATAAACCGGACAGATTACTTGCTAAAAACCGGACAAATCATTTACTGCTGACACTTACAAAACTCTCCTTGGCTGTCTTTATTTCAGCCTCTACAATTTAGGCTATGTCTGAAGAAACACCAAAAAAACACCCGCCCCTGCGGCCATTGCCAAACTTTATTTTTGCCAGCCGTTGGTTGCAGTTACCCCTGTATTTAGGCCTGATTGCAGCACAAGCCGTGTATGTGGTTCACTTCATGGTGGAGCTCAAACACCTGATTGCCGCCGCCTTCGGCAGCCTGCCCGACTTGCAGGCCCTGGTCTCCAGCATTGGCTACAAAGCTACCGTCCCTATCACCACCCTGAACGAAACCGTCATCATGCTGGTGGTATTGGCACTTATCGACGTAGTGATGATTTCCAACCTGCTCATCATGGTGATCGTCGGCGGCTACGCCACGTTTGTGAGCCGTATGGATCTCGATGGTCATCCAGACCAGCCCGAGTGGTTAAGCCACGTCAATGCCAGCGTGCTGAAGGTCAAGCTGGCCACGGCCATCATCGGCATCAGCTCGATTCATTTGCTGAAGACTTTTATCAACGCAGACAACTACACCGACCGGGTTCTCGTAGCACAAACAGTGATTCACATTGCGTTCTTGCTGTCTGCCATGGCAATTGCCTACACCGATAAATTGATGTCTAGCGTCTCATCGCAAAAGCATTGAAGCGCGCCGCGGATCTTGAACCAATCCTAGACTTTACATGACGATTTTGCTATTTTTGGGTGGTCTGATTGGCCTGATTCTGGGGGCAGAGCTGCTGGTGCGTGGCGCGTCAAAACTCGCGCTGTCGTTCGGGATCTCGCCGCTGGTGGTCGGCTTGACCATCGTCGCCTTCGGCACCAGCGCCCCCGAAGTTGCAGTCTCTGTGGGGGCAGTCCTGGACGGAAAATCGGATATTGCTATTGGCAATGTGGTGGGCAGCAATATCTTTAACGTTCTGTTTATTTTGGGCTTATCAGCCCTTATCGTTCCGCTGGTGGTCAATATTCAATTGATACGCCAGGAAGTGCCCATCATGATTGGGGCTTCGCTGCTGCTGGCCATGACGCTGGATGGCAACCTGAGTGTCTGGAACGGCGCGCTCTTGTTTGCATTGCTGATTTCATACACCATATTCCTGATTGTGCAGTCACGCAAAGAAACCAAGGCAGCCAAAGATGAATACGCGGCAGAAATAAAGCCCGCAGGTGTGGGAAGCTGGGACTCCAAATTACCCGTACAGCTCATGTTGATCGTCGCTGGTCTGGGCTTTTTGGTGCTCGGCTCCGAATGGCTGGTAGATGCGTCCATCATTTTCGCGAAAGCGTTGGGTGTGAGTGATCTGGTGATTGGGCTGACCATTGTGGCGGCGGGCACTTCAATGCCGGAAGTCGCAACGTCGATCACCGCAGCCATAAAGGGCGAGCGAGACATCGCCGTCGGCAACGTCGTAGGCAGCTCTACCTTCAACATTCTGGGTTGTCTGGGTCTGTCTGGCCTTGTGTCAGGTGACATGGGGCTGGTAATGGCGCCGTCGCTGCTGGCTTTTGACATTTGGGTCATGCTGGCTGTGGCATTGGCCTGCCTGCCGGTGTTCATGACCGGGCATGAAATTGCGCGCTGGGAAGGTGGCGTTTTTCTGGCGTACTACGTGGCCTATGTGGCCTACCTGATTCTGGCAACCCAGCAACACGACGCGCTTGGTACTTTTTCGAGCGCCATGATGACCTTCGTGATTCCGATCACCGTTGTAACCTTGATCGTGGTGCTGCTCCGGCGCGGCAAATCACCCAACAAGCCCGCATGAGCACCAGCGACCTTCTGCCCTGGCTGGCGGTGTTGCCCTGGCTGACCGCATTGGTGTTGGCGGGAGTCAATAACGCCAGTCGAAAATCGGCGGCGTGGCTGGCGGGTCTGACGGCACTGGCTAGCTGTGCCGGGCTGGCAATGCTGGCACCCGCGGTTTTTTCCGGCGAAGTCATTCGCTGGTCGGTCGAATGGATGCCTGCGTTAGGCTTGCGACTTGGCTTTCGGATGGACGGCCTGGCCTGGATGTTTGCACTTCTCGTACTCGGCATCGGCAGCCTGGTGGTGCTGTATGCCGCTTATTACCTGGACCACAAAGATCCGCCAGCCCGTTTTTTCATGTTCTTCATGTTGTTCATGGGTGCCATGCTGGGTGTGGTGCTGGCCGACAACCTGATTTTGCTGGTGGTGTTTTGGGAACTGACCAGCCTGTCGTCATTTCTGCTGATTGGCTTTTGGCACGCCGACCCGCACAAGGGCAAAGACGCCCGGGAGGGCGCTCGAATGGCGCTGTCAGTAACCGGGGCGGGTGGCTTGTGCCTGCTCGCCGGTGCATTGCTGATTGGCCATATCGTTGGCAGCACTGATCTGGACAAGGTACTGGCATCTGGCGACATCATCCGCCAACACGCGCTTTACGAGGTGGCGCTGGTGCTGGTTTTGTTAGGCTGCTTTACAAAAAGTGCGCAGTTTCCATTTCACTTCTGGCTGCCCCACGCTATGGCCGCGCCTACACCAGTGTCCGCGTACCTGCATTCGGCCACCATGGTCAAGGCTGGCGTGTTTTTGCTGGCACGCCTGTACCCGGCGCTGGGTGGCTCGGAGCCCTGGTTCTGGATCGTGTCGCTGGTCGGCCTGACGACTTTGGTGTTCGGTGCTTACATGGCGCTGTTCAGGCATGACCTGAAGAGTTTGCTCGCTTACTCCACCATCAGCCACCTGGGTTTGATCACTCTGCTGTTTGGGCTGGACGAGCCGCTGGCCGTGGTGGCTGGGGTGTTTCACATTCTTAACCATGCAACGTTTAAAGCCTCGCTTTTCATGGCAGCCGGCATCATTGAGCACGAAACTGGCTCGCGCGACATGCGCCAGCTGAGCGGCTTGTGGAAATACATGCCCATTACCGGTGCGCTGGCCACGGTGGCGGCAGCGGCGATGGCGGGCGTTCCGTTGCTCAATGGTTTTTTGAGCAAAGAAATGTTTTTTGTTGAGGCTGTCGCCAAGGAAGGCCATGCGGCGATGCAGTGGGTGCTGCCCATTGGGGCAACGCTGGCCGGGGCGCTTGGTGTTGCCTACAGCCTGCGTTTTATCCATGACGTGTTCTTTCGCGGTGAGGCAGTAGGCCTGAATCGTACGCCTCACGAGCCACCCCATTTCATGCGGGTGCCGGTTGAATTGCTGGTGCTGTTGTGTCTGGTTGTCGGCTTGATTCCGGCAGTGACAGTGGGACCCTTATTGGCTGTGGCGGCTAAGGCTGCCTTGCTGGGGCCAAGCGCCGGCAACTTGCCCGACTACACACTGGCACTATGGCATGGGTTTAATCTGCCGCTGTTAATGAGTGCAGTAGCGCTGGTGCTGGGCACAGCCATTTACTTCGGGCTACAGCGCAGAGTCAACCTGCACAAACTTGACAAGGTGCCGGCAGTTTCCAGCACCGGTGGTCGGGAATTGTTCACCACTGCGCTGCGCCGCGTTACTGACCGGGCAACCAGGCTGTCTGCTGCGTTACAAACTGGCAGTCTGCAAAATTATTTACTGTTGCTGGTAGTGGTGGCCACGCTGGCGGGTGCATTGCCATTTTTCCAGGGGACTGGCCAGGCAGGCCCGACACAAAGTTCGCCACCAGCAGGTTTTTCTTTTGTGGCCATTTGGGCCATCGGCATGGTGGCCATTGCAGCGTGCGTGTTCTTTCATCGCCATCGGCTGACAGCGCTGTTGCTTCTGGGTGCGGTTGGGCTGGCAGTCAGCCTGGTTTTTGTGCATTTTTCGGCGCCTGATTTAGCGCTGACACAGTTGCTGGTGGAGGTGGTCACCATCATGCTCATGATGCTGGCTTTGAATTGGCTGCCTGATACCTCCGAAGCCGATGCCAAGGACAGCCGTGGGCGCCGTATTCGCGATGCCATTATTGCCTTGGCTGCAGGTGTTGGCCTGGCATCCCTTGCCTGGATGGTTTTGGGGCGCCCGTTTGATTCAATCTCGCCGTTTTTTCTACAAACTACCCTTGCCGAGGGAGGCGGTGCCAACGCAGTCAACGTCATCATTGTTGACTATCGCGGCTTTGACACCCTGGGCGAAATCACGGTGATGGCCATTGCGGCGCTGGTCATTCACGCGTTACTGGCAGACTGGCAGCCGACACATCACCTGGCATTGCCGCCGAAACCATCGGACAGTCATCCCTTGATGTTGTCATTGGTCAGCCAGCTGTTGCTACCCTTGGCGACAGTCGTTGCCGTGTATCTGCTTCTGCGTGGCCACAATTTGCCTGGTGGCGGCATTATTGCCGGGCTGGTGCTGGCCATTGGCCTGCTGCTCCAGTTTGTAGCCAATGGCCAGGCTTTTGTGGGCCAGCGAATGTCCCTTGACTTCAATCCGTGGTTGGGATGGGGCTTGCTCATTTCGGGTGCGAGCGGCATCGGCAGCTGGTTTTTTGGTGCGCCTTTCCTGACCAGCACGTACGACTATCCGGTCTGGCCTCTGGTGGGTGAAGTGCCACTGGCCAGTGCCGCCTTGTTCGACCTGGGCGTGTTCTTAACGGTGGTCGGTGCGACGATGGTGGCGCTGCTGTCGGTAGCCCGCCTGACAGCGCCGAGCATCGCTAAAGAAAGCCCTACACCATGACAGCTCTGCTGATGTCGATTGCGCTCGGAGCTTTGGCATCCGGCGGCATTTATCTGATACTGAGGCCGCGCACCTTTGATGTGGTTTTAGGACTGACGCTGCTGTCCTACGCAGTCAACCTGTTCATCTTTTTTATGGGCAGGTTGAAAGTCAATGCAGCACCAATTGTTGACAGCCAGGGAATCGCCACATTGGCAAAGTACGCCGACCCCTTGCCACAGGCGCTGGTGTTGACTGCCATTGTCATCAGCTTCGCTATGACCGCAGTGTTGCTGGTTATCGCGTTGCGAGCCAGAGCCGAAACCGGGTCTGACCACGTTGATGGCGACGAGACCACGAGCAGCAAAGAGTCGCAGCCATGAACTGGTCTGACCTGATCATCTTGCCAATCGTGCTGCCGCTGATGACGGGTGCGTTATTGATTTTGGCTGAGCAAAAAGCATCTCGTCTGCCCGCGTTTTTGGCAGCCGCAGGCTCGCTGGCAGGACTGGTGGTAGCTTTGCTGCTGCTTGACCGCGCGTTGACAGGCAACGTACAGGCCTATCTGCTGGGCAACTGGGCCGCACCCTTTGGCATTTCCCTGGCGCTGGACCGGTTGTCAGCGCTTATGGTGTTGCTGACCTCGGTGATCGGTTGCATCACCTTGCTGTATGCCATGGGCGGTGACGCGCGGCGTGGTCGACACTTTTACAGCCTTCTGCAATTTCAGTTGATGGGGCTAAACGGCGCATTCCTGACTGCAGATCTGTTTAATCTTTTCGTATTTTTTGAGGTGCTGCTGATTGCCTCTTATGGTTTGTTGTTGCACGGCGCAGGCGCTGCCCGACTCAAGGCATCCATTCACTATGTCAGCTTTAACCTTGTCGGGTCGGCTTTGTTTTTGATAGCAGCCAGCCTTCTTTATGGATTGACTGGCACGCTTAATCTGGCCGACCTGGCGCAGCGTGTGCCACTGGTAGCGCCAGACAGAACGCTTCTGGTGCAAAGTGCGGGCCTGTTGCTTGTCGTGGTGTTTAGTGTGAAGGCAGCGCTGTTGCCGCTGTATTTTTGGCTGCCAGCCACTTACAGTGCTGCTTCTGCGCCAACAGCTGCCCTGTTTGCCATCATGACAAAGGTCGGCGTATACGCCATATTGCGAGTCTCGACGCTGATCTTTGGCGTCACCGGCGGCTCCGCAGCCTTCGTGACGTCGCCTTGGCTTGAGTTTCTGGCAATCGGCACGCTGATGTTAGGGGCGGTAGGTGCTCTGGCAGCTAAAAACCTGCGCGCCATGATCGGTAACGTGGTCGTTGCATCAGCGGGCACCCTGCTGCTGTCGGTAGCGCTCGGACGACCTGACACGGTGGCAGCCGGTCTTTTATATCTGGTCAACAGCACCTTGGTAGCAGCCGCCCTGTTTCTGCTGGCTGACCGTGTGCGGGCTAGTCGCGGCAGGGCGAATGACGATTTTCAGGATCCCACCGTTTCGCTGGGCGGCGGCACAGTTGAACATCAAAATGTCGCAAGCCCACCCATTTTTCTGGGTGTGCTGTTTTTTATTTTCGCTGTGGGCGCAGCAGGCCTGCCACCACTGGCTGGTTTTTTAGGCAAGGCCATGCTTTTGCAGGCAGCCGGTCAGACCGCCGGGGCGGGTTGGATTGTTGCAGCCATTTTGGCCAGCAGCCTGTTGTTGATGATCGCTTTCGCCAAGTCGGGGAGCCTGCTGTTCTGGAAACCTCTGCAAACGGATGCCGTCCCGGATACTGGCCGCACCAACCCTTCGCGAGCGACTGTTTTGCCAAGTCACCCGGCACACCATGCCAGCCTGGCAATATTGCTAGCCCTGTTGGTTGCCTGCGCTGTGTTTGCCGGGCCAATCTCGCGATTCACACAGGAAACATCCGCCCAGCTTTTTGAGCGGCAATCGTATATTGCCGCAGTAATGCAAGGCAGGCCGTTGCCAGCCGCCATAGATGTACGGCGCGAAATGCGCGAGCGCAAAAACTCAGCCACCCCAGAGGCCAAACCGTGAAACCCTTTCGACAATTTCTGCTGCCCTCCCCGCTGCTGTCGGCGGCGCTGGCATTGATTTGGCCGATATTGAATCAGTCATGGTCCCTGGGGCACTTGTTTTTGGGTGCTTTACTGGCAGTTCTCATCCCTACGTTTACCAACCGACTGCGTGCTGATCGGGCGGAACTGCATCGGCCAGCAGTCATGCTGCGGCTGTTTTTTGTTGTTCTGAAGGATATCGTGACCTCTAACATCGACGTTGCGCGGCTGATTTTGGGCCCTGAATCAGCCATTCGACCAGGCTTTTTCTGGCTTCCCCTGTCCATCAGCAACCCGCATGGCATCGTTACCCTGGCTGGCATCATCACCATGACGCCTGGCACCTTGTCCGCAGACCTGTCAGCTGACCGCCAGCACCTGCTGGTTCACGCCTTTAACATCGATGACGAAGCGGTACTGATTGCCAGCATCAAGTCACGTTACGAAGCGCCGCTGATGGAGATCTTCAAATGAATCTGCTTGCTTTGGTCTTGCCGTGGGCTATTGGTGCATTTGCGCTGGCGCTGCTGCTCAATGCCTGGCGCCTGCTGCGGGGCCCCGGGTTGCCCGACCGCATTTTGGCGCTTGACACGCTCTACATCAACACCCTGGCGCTACTTGTGCTTCTCGGTATCTGGCTCAACACCGATGTGTATTTTGAAGTTGCCCTGCTGATTGCGATGCTCGGATTTATTGGCACAGTGGTGCTGTCCAAATACCTGCTGCGCGGCGATATTGTGGAGTGATCCCATTTATGAACCCAGGCATGTTTCAACTCCCGGTATTACTGGACGCTCTTCTGGCGCTTCTGGTCATCATTGGAGCCTTTTTTGCATTAGTCGGCTCGTGGGGCTTGGCGCGGTTATCAGATTTTCTCAAGCGCCTTCATGGCCCGACCAAGGCCACAACGCTCGGCGTCGGTAGCGTTTTGATTGCGTCAGCCATCTGGTTCAGCTACACGCGCCAGTCGCTCAGCCTGCATGAACTGCTGATCACACTATTTCTGTTCATGACCGCCCCTGTATCGGCGCATTTGTTGATCAAGGCAGCGTTGAAGCTTGACGCTTCGAGTCATACTTTGCCACCACAGCCGTCGGGATCCGACGCAAGCCACCGAGATTAGCGCTGCCGATTATGGGTGGGTCATCTTTGCCGGAATGACCCAAACATCAAATTGCTCACTGGTCACATAACCTGAAGCAACAGCTGCAGAGCGCAAACTGCTGCCTTCCTTGTGAGCCTTTTTCGCGATAAACGCAGCTTTGTCGTAACCAATATGGGGGTTCAGCGCTGTAACCAGCATCAGCGACGCGCTGACAAGTTCAGCAATACGTTCTCGATTCGGCGCGATGCCAGCGGCGCAATGATCATTAAAGCTCGTCATGCCATCGGCCAGCAAACGAACACTTTGCAAGAAGTTGTGCGCGATCATTGGCCTGAACACATTGAGCTCAAAGTTGCCAGACGCACCACCAAAATTAATAGCAACATCACTGCCAAAAACCTGGGCGCACAACATGGTCATTGCTTCGCATTGGGTAGGGTTAACCTTGCCGGGCATGATGGATGAGCCGGGTTCGTTTTCAGGAATGCTCAATTCGCCGATGCCGCTGCGTGGACCGCTGGCCAGCCAGCGAATGTCGTTGGCAATTTTCATCAAACCGGCCGCCAGTGTTTTCAGCGCGCCGTGGGCGTGAACCAAAGCGTCACAGGAGGCCAGTGCTTCAAACTTGTTCGGCGCGGTGATGAAGGGCAGCGCGGTTAAATCAGCCAGCTCAGCGGCTACCGCTACCGCATAGGTTTTGGGGGCATTCAGACCGGTGCCGACGGCTGTGCCGCCAAGCGCCAGTTCATACAAGTGGGGCAACGAGGCGTGGATGTGCCTTTCAGCATGCTCAAGTTGAGCAACGTAGCCTGAAAACTCTTGCCCCAGCGTGAGCGGCGTCGCGTCTTGTAAATGGGTTCGCCCTATCTTGACGATGCTGTCAAACTCTTTTGACTTGTACGCCAGCGTTGCGCGCAGCTTTTCAAGCGCGGGCAACAATTTTTCACTGATGCCGACAACCGCCGCAATGTGCATGGCCGCAGGAAACACGTCGTTCGATGACTGGCTGCGGTTCACGTCGTCATTCGGGTGTATCAAGCGAGCTTGCCCGCGCTGACCACCCATCAGCTCGCTGGCGCGGTTGGCCAGAACTTCATTGACGTTCATATTGGTTTGCGTGCCCGAGCCAGTCTGCCAGACCACCAGCGGGAATTCATGGGCGTGCTGCCCGGCTATTACCTCATCAGCCGCAGCCACGATGGCATGTGTGATGGCTTCGCTCTGCAAGCCCAGCGCATGATTAACGACACTGCACGAGCGCTTGATTTGCGCCAGCGCATGGATGATCTCTACCGGCATCAGCTCGCCCGAAATGTCAAAGTTTTGCAGTGACCGCTGGGTTTGTGCGCCCCACAGCTTGTTTGCTGGCACGTCAATCGGGCCAAAGGTGTCGTGCTCGGTGCGTGTCGTCATGGTTTTTTGACCTGTCAAAATAGAGGGTTGAATCAACACAACTTATCCCACGAATCCAGCCTTATGACAACCATCAAACAAGCCGACCTGATTGAATCTATTGCAGCCGCCTTGCAATACATCAGCTACTACCATCCCGCTGACTACATTGCCCATCTTGCACGCGCCTACGAAGCTGAGCAAAGCCCAGCCGCCAAAGACGCCATCGCGCAAATTTTGACCAACAGCAAAATGAGCGCGACGGGCCATCGCCCGATTTGCCAGGACACAGGTATCGTCAATGTATTTTTAAAAATCGGCATGGACGTGCGCTGGGAAGGTTTTACCGGCAGCGTTGACGACGCCGTGAACGAAGGCGTGCGTCGTGGCTACAACCACCCCGACAACACGCTGCGCGCGTCGGTCGTGGCTGACCCGCAGTTCGACCGTAAAAACACGCGTGACAACACACCAGCCGTGATCAATACCGAGCTGGTGACCGGCAACACGGTAGAAATTACTGTGGCCGCCAAAGGCGGCGGCAGCGAGAACAAAAGCAAGCTGGCGATGCTGAATCCTGGTGATTCAATTGTCGACTGGGTACTGAAAACCGTGCCCACCATGGGCGCGGGCTGGTGCCCGCCTGGTATGTTGGGTATTGGCATTGGCGGCACAGCTGAGAAAGCCATGCTGCTGGCCAAGGAAAGCCTGATGGAAGACCTGGACATGTATGCGCTGCAAGCCAAGGCAAAGTCCGGCGCGGTATTGACCAAGGTGGAGGCCCTGCGCATTGAGCTGTACGAAAAGGTCAACGCCCTGGGCATAGGCGCACAGGGCCTGGGTGGCCTGACCACCGTGCTGGACGTCAAAATCAACATGTACCCGACCCATGCGGCGGGCAAACCAGTGGCCATGATCCCCAACTGCGCGGCCACCCGCCACGCACACTTTGTGATGGATGGCAGCGGTCCGGTGTACCTGACACCGCCACCGCTAGATACGTGGCCAGATGTGAACTGGACCCCCGATTACGTCAAAAGCAAAGCCGTGAACCTGAACAAGCTGACCAAAGCCGAAGTGGCCAGCTGGAAGCCGGGCGATACGCTGCTGCTCAGCGGCAAAATGCTGACCGGCCGGGACGCCGCCCACAAGCGCATTCAAACGATGCTGGCCGCTGGCGAGGCATTGCCCGTTGACTTCACCAACCGCGTGATTTATTACGTCGGCCCAGTAGACCCTGTCAAAGGAGAAGCCGTTGGCCCGGCAGGTCCTACCACCGCGACACGCATGGACGGCTTTACCGAGATGATGCTGGCGCAAACTGGACTGATCAGCATGATCGGCAAAGCCGAGCGCGGCCCGGCGGGCATTGAAGCCATCAAAAAGCACAAAAGCGCCTACCTGATGGCCGTCGGCGGCGCAGCGTACCTGGTGTCCAAGGCCATCAAGCACGCCAAAGTCGTCGGTTTTGCCGATTTGGGCATGGAGGCGATTTACGAGTTTGATGTCGTCGATATGCCGGTTACGGTAGCGGTCGATTCAGGCGGTACCAGTGCACACATCACGGGGCCGGCGGAGTGGCAAAAGAAGATTGCGACCGGTGAATTCAAAGGGATTGCGGTAGCAGCGGCTTGAAGCAGGCAGCAGACCGGCATTTGACCCAGCCCATCGGCATCTTCGACTCGGGCATAGGCGGCCTGAGCGTTTTAAAAGCCCTGCGCGCTGAACTGCCTGCGGAGAACTTCATCTACATCGCCGACAGCGGCCATGCGCCGTATGGCGAGCGGGACGATGTGCATATCGTTGACCGGTCGCTGAAAATGACCTCGTATTTGACAACGCAAAACATCAAAGCGCTGGTGGTTGCCTGCAACACGGCCACGGCAGCCGCGATTGATGTGCTCAGGGCGGCCTATCCCAACATTCCCATCGTTGGGGTAGAGCCCGCTTTAAAGCCCGCCGTGATCATCAGCCAAACCAAGCACATCGCCGTGATGGCCACACGAAGCACGTTGGCCAGCGCACGCTTTGCGGCACTGCTTGCCGCGCAACAAGATCACGCACGTTTTACTTTGCTGTCTTGTGACGGTCTGGCTGAAGTCATCGAGAAATCTACCCAAAGCTTGAACACTACAGAATTAATAGCTGCTTGCGCACAAATAATAAAGGCTGGAGGCGCTTTTGATGCCCAAAACAGGCCTGAAAATCGGGTCGACACCATTGTTTTAGGCTGTACACACTACCCCTTTGCGGCGCAGCATATTGCAGCACAGGCAGGTGAAGGCGTGCGACTCATCGACACTGGCGATGCTGTTGCCCGGCAAACCCGGCAGCGGCTGGGCCATGCCCTCTCAAGTCAACAGATCGATCCCTCCATTGAATTCATCAGCACAGGCGATCCGTCAGTCTTGCGCGCTGCTGCCATGACTTGGCTGGGATTGCCGTCAGAGGTCAAATTGCTGCAAATTTAGGAGCTGGTTACGCCCGTTTTTATTGGGTTTCAGGCCTAAATAGACCCTGAATTCATTGAAAATAGCCAATTTTTGGCGATTTGGGGTAACTAAAAGCTTATTAAAGCCAAAGTCACTTCAAAAAATGCGTCCGGTAATGCTCCAGCTCGTCAATGGACTCATGCACATCCGCCAGTGCGGTGTGTTTTTGCTGCTTTTTAAAGGCGTTGTAGACCTCGGGTCGCCAGCGCTTGGCCAGTTCTTTAAAGGTGCTGACATCGATGTTGCGGTAGTGCAGATACGCCTCCAGCTTGGGCATGTACCTGACCAGAAAGCGCCTGTCCTGGCTAATGGTGTTGCCGCACAGGGGTGAACTGCTTTTGGGCACATACTGGCCAATGAAGGCGAGGATTTGCGCTTCAGCATCTGCCTCAGAGATGGTGCTTGCCTTGACCTTGTCAATCAAGCCGCTTTTGCCATGTGTGCCTTTGTTCCATTTGTCCATCTGGTCCAAAACGCCATCAGACTGGTGAATCGCCAGCACCGGGCCTTCAATGCGCGGCGTGAGTTGGGGACCAGTGACAATGATGGCGATTTCGATCAGACGTTCTTTTTCGGGGTCGAGCCCGGTCATTTCGCAGTCAAGCCAAACCAGATTTTGGTCAGATTTTGTTAGGTGGGTTTCAGTTTCATTCATCTTGAGATTCTCGCTGATAGCCTAAACTTATCCCCATGCAAAATTTTTCATTGGCTTTTACGCTGGTTTTTTCTGCGGTGCTGGTCGCAGGCTTGCTGGCACGGTTCTATCTGTCAACACGGCAGATTCGGCATGTGGCGCAGCACCGCAACACCGTTCCTGCTGCTTTTGCAGACACCATCTCGCTCGCATCGCACCAGAAAGCCGCCGACTACACCATTACCAAAGCGCGCTTTGGTTTGCTGGAGATGGCTTTTGGCGCGGCCTTGCTACTGGGCTGGACGCTTTTAGGCGGAATTGAAGCGCTGAATCAGGCCATCAATGACACAGAGCTGGCCAGCTACGGCAGCCTGGTGCCGCAGCTGGCGCTGCTGGCTGCGTTTGCCGTCATCAGTGGTGTGCTGGACCTGCCTTTCACGCTCTACAGCACGTTCAGGATTGAAGAGCGCTTTGGCTTTAACAAAATGACCTTCAAGTTGTGGCTGACAGACATGGTCAAGGGGCTGCTCGTAGGCGCGGTGATTGGCTTGCCAATCGTGGCGTCGATCCTGTGGTTGATGGGCAGCGCGGGCAGCTTGTGGTGGCTGTGGGCATGGAGCGCATGGATGGGTTTTAATTTGTTGATCCTGGTGCTGTACCCCACCGTGATCGCGCCGCTGTTCAACAAGTTCAAGCCGCTGGATGACGAAACGCTGAAGGCGCGCGTTACGGCACTGATGCAACGCTGCGGCTTTGCGGCCAAGGGCTTGTTTGTGATGGACGGCAGCAAGCGCTCGGCCCATGCCAATGCCTACTTCACCGGTTTTGGTGCTGCCAAGCGCGTGGTGTTTTACGACACGCTGCTCAAGCAACTCAGCCCGGCGGAGGTCGACGCCGTGTTGGCACATGAGCTGGGTCACTTCAAGCACAAGCACATCATCAAACGCATCATTGGCATGTTTGCCATGAGCCTGGTGGGGTTTGCACTGCTGGGCTGGCTGTCATCGCAGGTCTGGTTTTATACCGGGCTTGGCATTCGTCCCAACTTGGGCGGCGGCAATGATGCGCTTGCACTGCTGCTGTTCATGCTGGTCGTGCCGCTGTTCAGCTTTTTCATCTCGCCGATATTTGCGCGGTTTTCGCGCAAGCATGAGTTTGAAGCGGACGCCTATGCCGTAGCGCAAACCGACGGAAAGGACCTGCAAAGCGCGCTGCTCAAGCTTTACCAGGACAACGCGAGCACGCTGACGCCCGACCCAATATTCGTCAAGTTTTACTATTCGCATCCGCCAGCGTCCGAGCGCCTGGCACGCATGACAGCCGGAGTGACAGCATGAGCAACCCGATTCACCAAAACCGCAAAGCTTTGAGCGCCACTGAAGTCGTGACGCAACTCAGCAAGCTCAATGGCGAGCAGCCGCTTGGCTGGCGGCTGATAGATGGCGCGCTAGAGAAAACGTACACCTTTAAAAACTACCACGAGACAATTGGGTTTGTAAACGCACTGGCCTTCATCGCCAATACCGAAGACCACCACCCCGACCTGGTTGTAAGCTACAGCAAATGCACCGTGCGCTTCAATACGCATGACGTGAATGGTATTTCAGTCAGTGACTTTTTCTGCGCGTCAAAAGCTGACGCGCTATTTGTTTGAGTAAATTCCAACGCCCTGCAAGCACCCCTGCAGCCGGGGTGCAGCAAGGTTTGGAAAAGGGGTTGGTGGTGGCCGGATTTGGCCGTCATGTGCTGGTTGAAGCCGCAGAAGGTCAACGCATCATTTGCCACCCACGCGGCAAAAAGGGGCAGGCCCTGGTGGGTGACAGGGTACGCTGGTTACCCAGTGAAGATGAAGGCACCATTGAAAAAATTGACGAGCGCAGCAATGTGTTCTACAGGCAAGACGAGCTGCGCACCAAGTCGTTTGCAGCCAATCTGGACCAGATATTGATACTGATTGCCGCTGAGCCCGAGTTTTCAGAAAGTCAATTGACACGCGCGCTGATTGCGGCTGAAGCTGCAGGCATCAGGCCGATCATTGCACTGAACAAAAGTGATTTGGCAGAGCCATTTGCGCGGGCCTGGGCCAAACTGGCACCGTACCGCGCCATGGGCTACCAAATGCTGCCGCTGGCCATCAAACCCAAATTGGAAGCGCCAGAAAACGCTACGCAAACCGCTGCGCTGATGGCTTTGCTAAACAACAAAAAAACACTGGTTCTCGGGCCTTCGGGCTCAGGCAAAAGCAGCTTGACCAACCTGCTCATCCCCTCTGCCAAGGTGTTGACGGCCGAGATTTCGCAAGCCCTCAATTCAGGCAAGCACACCACCACCAGCACGACGTTGTACTGGGTAGATGCGGCGCGCAGCACAGCGTTGATTGACTCACCAGGCTTTCAGGAATTTGGCTTGCACCACATTGAGCCGATGCAACTGGCGCAGCTGATGCCTGACTTCAAAGCGCATGCGCAAAACTGCAAGTTCTACAACTGCACGCACCTGCATGAGCCTGGTTGCGGCGTTATTTCAAGCATGAAATCTGCCTCTGGCCCAATTTTTATAGGCGTGAACCGCTATCGTTTGTATAGTGAGTTATTTGCTGAATTATCTCAAACCCGGTACTGACCGAGCGGTATTAACCGAGCAATCTGGCCAGCGTCAGCAGCGCCAGCAGCACCATCCAGAGCACCACAGACCGCCACACCAGCCCCACGATGCTGCGCAGGTGTGCGACTTCTGGTTCACGTCCCGGCGTGGACTGGGTTGGCGTGTCCAGCGTCGCCGCGTTGGCTGCCAAAAAACCTGCTGATGCATTCGCATCGAAACTGGTTTGCAAAGCCTGACCGCCCAACCGCACATTCACCGCACCCGATGTGGCCGCCAGAATAATGCCGTCATTCTGGGTTTCCAGGGCTCGTGAAACATCATTTGAAAAGCGCAGGGCGTCCTTGTTTTTATAGCTGCGCCAGGCATCAATCGCGTCTTCAAAACTGCCCACCACTGCAAACCCCAGCGACGTGACACGTGCAGGCACATAGTCAATCACACCCCAGGCCAGGCTGGCAGCGGCCTGCAAGGCTGGGCTGGCACCCTCGCCGGCCTCAAGTGATTTGCTTTTATAGCGCCAGTAACGTGTCACAAATTCACTCATGCGGTACAACACCGCACCCATGGGCCCCAGGCCGAAAGCCGCCAGCACGGAAAACCAACCCAACACGCCAAACACATGGCGATGTGCAGCGAGAACTGAATACTCAATCACATGACGCACAATTTCGCTGCGCGGCAATTCACTGGCATCAATCTGGCGCCACTCGGCAAGCAGCACGCGAGCGGTCTCTTCGTCACCGTCGTCCAGCGCATCGCGGATGTCGGTGAAGTAATGGCTGAACTGCCTGAACCCCAGCGTGACATACAAAATAGCAACGCTCCAGGCAAACGCCAGCAGCGGGTGTACAAACCAAAGCGCCCAGTGAATCAGCAAGGCGCCCAGACTTGGTAATCCAACGGCGACTCCCCAGGCTATCCAGCCGTGTTGCGGTTGCCCGGCATCCAGGTGGCGGCTGGTCCAGCGCGCCCACAGCCTGAAGCCCGCATGAATCCAGTTGCCGCGCGCCAGAGGGCGGGCCTGTTCAATCAACAGGGCAAACAGGACAGCAAAAAAACTCATTCATCAATGATAACGGTCAAGCGGCTAAAAACCGATACAGGTTGCGAAGCATCCCGGCGGTTGCGCCCCAAATAAAGCGTTCTGGCGAGTCACCGTTGTCTTGCAGCACCGAATTGTCAAGGTAGGGCATGGACAACCACTCACGCGTGATGCCGTCAAACTCCGCCGCATGCCGGCGGTGATTGGCGGGGTTCATCAGGTAAGCCAATGGCACTTCAAACACATCAGCCACCTCTTGCGGATTGGGCTTCAGCACAAAGCCCGGCGTGACCAGCGCCACAACAGGCGTGATGATGTAAGCCGTGCCGGTGACGTAAACCGGCAACGTGCCCAAAACTTCGCTATGGCTTCGCGGCAAACCGACTTCCTCTGTGGCCTCACGCAGGGCAGTATCGGCAGCGTCCATGTCTGTGTCGTCAGTACGACCGCCAGGCAAAGCAACCTGGCCGGAATGGGTCGTCAGGTTCGTGGTGCGCTGGGTGAGCAGCAGCATCAATTCATCACGCATGACCAAAGGTATCAGCACGGCCGCTGCAGCGGGTTCACGGTTTTCAAACTTCTTTTCAACGCTGTGCTCGGGTGTCCAGATCGGCGGGCAGGAAAACCGCTGCCTTAGAGCATGAGGGGTGAGGCGATCACGCGCGACGGCTTCGAGGTGGTCGTCAATACCCTGCACAGGAATTGAACACGGGTCGAACTTGGGGAGGGGTTTACTGAATCGCATGGGAAATTTGCATAAAAAAAGCCACTCAACAGAGGGACTTGCAGAATTAAAAATCAGCAAACACCCAAACTCGCTTAGCGCTTAAATTTTAAGCACTTTTAGCTTGGCTTGGCACTGGCTCAGGGTTAGCGCATCAATTCCCCCTCGCTTCTCGCA
>JBILXX010000010.1:0-58641 GCA_044378095.1 Polaromonas sp. | reverse complement strand
GCGGCCTGGCAGGGGCCTCTTTGAAAAGAAAAAATCCAAAAACCTTCAAACCTCAGCTAACATCCAATCCGCTTCACACACAGAAATTCAGACACTCCCATTTTCGAATTTAATGATTCTCTTTTCGTCGCCGCCCGCAAAGGCCCTTAATTGAAGACTCCTCATAGCAGCGTCATATATGGCCTCAATATCAGAGTCGCTTCCGTTGTTGTAGCTGATGAAGTCCAAGACAGCAACACCTGTTGGCTGCTTGCCTATATCGCTCTTTTGAGAAAGCCTGGGAGTTTGCGCTAGCTGAAGAACGTGTGAAGTGATGTCGCGCTTGTCAACCTGTGCAGGTAAGGTCGTTCCCAGATCAATGCCAACGCCAGCTGTTTGATTCACCAGCGACAGAACTTGGGCGCGCGTCCCATGAATATTCATATTCGTCATCGTTCAGCACTCCTGATTGTTGGACTACATTGAGGCTGAAGGCCATAGCAAGAAGCGAGCCAGACAACTACTGAGCGCCGCCAGATGTTTAGCTGTATTTGGTAATTTAAGGCAGCAGTGCGCTCAGCGCTTGGGTATTTCCGGGAAATGCACATTACGTTTTGCGGCTCGCTTGTGCTCAAGCTCAAGCATGCCTTTTCGGTCCTACAGCGCCAGAACATTCGCTTCAGCCAGTCCTTGCCTTGGCGCTTGTAGGCTTGACCGGAGCTCTATGCACCGTCGCGCGCCGTGGTGCAAAAGGCAGGCTTCCTGGCCAAAACTGAGACTGCCTGAGGCTTGCCCCAGCGGCTTATCAGCGTGAACCACCCTCCGACTGTGCCCGGACGTCGTCGGAGGTGCCGGTGCTGACCACCTTCAAGTCATTGTCAAACACCACGGTGAAAATCATGGCGGTGGTGGGTGGATTCAGGTAGCGCCAGTCGTAATGGGTGGTTTGCTGCAAGGCATAAGGCGTGATTTTCATCGGCTTGCCCAGCATCTTGCGGACGGTTTCCATCGGCATACCGGGCAGCACCTGGGCAAAGTTTTGCGGGTTCAAGACTTGGCGCAGGGCGCTCATTTTGCCGTCGGGGCCAATGGTGATCATGTAGTTGACGTTGCCCGAAGGCTGGCGGTTGTACTCAAAGGTTCGCGCGCCTGGTGACGCGGCTGCACCCGGCTGGGGCAGACCGACCATGTCAGCCGCGTCCCAAACTTTTTCAGGCTCGCCAAAGCGGGCGCGCACATCAGCTTCGGTCGCAACGCCTTCTTCCAGCTCGGCGATGCGCTGGGTATCACAGCCCACCAACCCGGTTAAGCCCGCTAACATTGACAGCAAACCCATGGTCATCACCACTTTCCTGAAAATCTGTTGAGTCATCACCGTGCCCCGGTAAAATCAGGTCACTATACGTTTATCTGACGTCCCTTACAAAGCCCCCCATGAATCTTCTGTCCATCTTCCGCCGCGCTGACTACACGTCTGACATCACCCAGTTCATTGACAAACTCAAGGCCGACAAACCGACACTGGAAGCCGAACAACGCGCAGGCCGCGCCCTGCTGTGGGACAAAAACCTGAAGTCTGCGGAACAGGCAGACTTTTTGGACGCCACGGTGGCGCAAAAGTCTTATGTTTACGCTACCGCCAACCACCCAAACGCGAAATAGCGCCTGTTCAGGCTGTTTTTAGGTATCAAATTGGCCTCCAGCCCAATAAATACTTTCGCAAGCAGCTCATAAATCAATAGCATTTGTTTTGACCACAGAACTCGTCCCCACGGCCATCCCCAGCCCCGACATGCCCGCCGTGATCGACCAGGTCGCGCTGGCGCGGCTGTACGGCGAGCCACTGTTTGCGATGCCCCGCGATTTGTACATTCCGCCGGATGCGCTGCAAGTTTTTTTAGAAGCCTTTGAAGGTCCACTGGACTTGCTGCTGTACCTCATCCGCAAGCAGAACTTCAACATTCTTGACATCCCGATGGCAGCGGTCACGCGCCAGTACCTGGTGTATGTGGACGAGATTCGAACCACCAATCTGGAGCTGGCGGCTGAATATTTGCTCATGGCTGCGATGCTGATTGAGATCAAATCGCGCATGCTGTTGCCGCCGAAAAAGGTGGCCGATGGCCAGGAAGCGGAAGACCCGCGCGCCGAGCTGGTGCGCCGCCTGCTGGAATACGAGCAGATCAAGCTGGCCGCCCACAACCTGAACGCCATGCCGCAGTTTGGCCGCGACTTTTTAAGGGCACAGGTCTTTGTCGAGCAGTCCCTGCATCCGCGTTTCCCCGATGTGCATGTGGTCGATTTGCAAGACGCGTGGCGTGACATCGTCAAACGCGCCCGGCTGGTGCAGCACCACGTCATCAGCCGTGAAGAGCTGTCGGTGCGCGAACACATGAGCATCGTGCTGCGCAAGCTGCAGGGCCGCAAGTTTCTGGAGTTTGAGGACCTGTTTGAAGCCGCCCGCGGCATGCCTGTGCTGGTGGTGACATTTATCGCCCTGCTCGAACTGTCCAAAGAAGGCCTGCTGGAAGTGACGCAGGCCGAGGCTTACGCGCCAATTTATGTCCGCTTGGCTTATACGCCCGCCTAGCGGCTCAGACGCCCGCCTAACGCCTACCTAAACTTGACCGGGCCAGCCCATGAACGCCGTAGAAATAGAAGCCGCCATATCTGACCTGGCCATGGCGCCGTTCGATGCGGTTGAATTCCCGTTTAGCTTTCTGGCAGCCTTTGGCAACAAAGACACCACCCTCAAGCGCCTGCGCACGGGCAACAACAACGCCACTGACGTACTGGGTGGCGTACTGCTTCGCAACAACATCCACATCGCCGTGTGCGCGCCAGGCTTGGTAGGCCAGACCCTCAAAGCCCTGCGCGACAGCCCAGCCACGGTAAAAGCCAAAGCCAAGTTTATTTTGGCCACCGACGGGCAAACGCTGGAATCTGAAGAGCTAGCAAGCGGTGAAACCATTGCCTGCCACTACCCAGACTTTGCCAACCATTTCGGGTTTTTCTTAGGGCTCGCAGGCATCTCCACCATCAAGGAGATCAAAGACAACCCCATCGACATACGCGCCACCGGGCGGCTGAACAAGCTGTACCTAGAGCTGCTCAAAGAAAACCCAGACTGGGCGCAGCCCGAGCGCCGTCTTGAGATGAACCACTTCATGGCGCGGCTGGTGTTTTGCTTTTTTGCCGAAGACACCGACATTTTTCACGGCTTGGGGCTTTTTACCCAAACCGTCAACCAGTACAGCGAGCCCAGCGGCGCCAACACCCATGCGGTGATAGGCGAGATTTTTCGCGCCATGAACGTCAAGGTCACTGACCGGGCCAGCGCAGAGCCACGCTTGCCCAACTGGGCCAACGGATTTCCGTATGTGAATGGTGGTTTGTTTTCAGGCAGCACAGACGTGCCCCGCTTTACCCGCATGGCCCGCACCTACCTGCTGCACACGGGCGCGCTCAAGTGGCGCGAGATCAACCCCGACATTTTTGGCAGCATGATCCAGGCCGTGGCAGACGACGAAGAGCGCGGCGCACTGGGCATGCACTACACCAGCGTGCCGAATATTTTGAAGGTGCTCAACCCCCTGTTTTTAGACGACCTGCGCACGCAGCTTGAAGCCGCTGGCGACAACAAAGCCAAGCTCCTCAACCTGCGCAAACGCATGGCCCGCATTCGCGTGTTTGACCCGGCTTGCGGCTCGGGCAACTTTTTGGTCATCGCCTACAAACAGATGCGCGGCATTGAGGCCGTCATCAACGAGCGCCGGGGTGAAGGGGATCTGGGCAGCGAGATACCACTGACCAACTTCAGGGGCATAGAGCTGCGCGACTTTCCGGCAGAAATCGCCCGGCTGGCGCTCATCATTGCCGAGTTTCAGTGTGACGTGCTGTACCGGGGGCAGAAGGATGCGCTGCTGGAGTTTTTGCCGCTGGACAAGCAGAACTGGATTGTTTGCGGCAATGCACTGAGGCTGGACTGGTTGAGCATTTGCCCGCCTACGGGGACAGGGGTCAAGGTAATGGGCGATGATTTGTTCAGCGCCCTACCCGTAGGTCGGGTTTCAACCCGACAACCCACCGGCGCCGACGCAGAAGTCGGGATGAATCCCGACCTACCAGAGCTGGCCATCGATTTCAAAAATGAGGGCGGGGAAACGTATATCTGTGGGAATCCGCCTTATCTTGGCGACAAGAAGCAGTCAAAAGAACAGAAAAGCGATATTGAAGCAATCTTTGCGCGCGACACTTCAAGATGGCGGTCACTTGATTACATTGCTGGCTTTTTTGGCAAAGCTGCGCAAATGGTTTCACAGAGCAGTGGCGCGGCAGCCTTTGTATCTACAAACTCAATTTGCCAAGGGCAACAGGTCAACGTACTTTGGCCAATTATTTTGCGCGGCACAAAAATAGTCTCTGCTCGCACATCCTTCAAATGGACAAATCTTGCCGCCAATAATGCTGGCGTTACGGTAATCATTGTTCATTTAGGTATGAATGAGAGTAAGCAGGAAAGAAAGATTTATGAAGACGATTCTGTAAGAGCCGTTAGCTATATTTCGCCTTACCTCACCGCGCAAGAAACACAGTTGGTTAGCAATGCCACTTCGCCGTTGAGTGTGTTGCCATCAATGACAAACGGGAACACGCCGAAGGATGGCGGAAACCTAATCCTCAACAGCTTGCATGAGTTACCAACCGCTGACAAATTTGCTGCATCGGTGGTCAAGCAATATTGGGGAGCAGACGAAATTATCAGTGGTATTCCGAGATATTGCCTTTGGCTTGAAGAGGACGACCTTGAGAAGGTTCCGAAAAGTGACTTCCTTGCAAAGCGAATCGAAGGTGTACGCGCAAGCCGTCTCAAAAGCGATAAAGCAGCAACTCGGGACTGGGCAAAAGCACCTCATAGATTTGTAGAAATTCGCCGCCCGCAAAGCGGGCAAATTTTTGCTATGCCTGCGGTCACCACTGAAAACCGCTTGTACCTGACCCCCATCCTTTTAGAGGGGCAGGATGTCGTTGTAACAAACGCTGCTTTTGTTATGTACGACCCACCCATCTGGGCACTGGGACTGTTGACATCAAAACTGCATTACGTCTGGATCGCCACAGTCTGCGGCAAGTTAAAAACCGACTTCCGCTACTCCAACACCCTAGGCTGGAACACCTTCCCCGTCCCCCTGCTCACCGAGCAAAACAAAGCCGACCTAACCGCTTGCGCCGAAGCCATTCTGCTGGCCCGTGAAGCACATTTCCCCTCCACCATAGCCGACCTGTACGACCCAGCTACCATGCCCGACAACCTGCGCGCCGCTCACGAACGCAACGACGAGACTCTGGAGCGCATCTACATCGGCCGCCGCTTTAAAAACGACACCGAGCGGCTGGAAAAGCTGTTTGAGCTGTATACGAAAATGACCGCGGCAGGGGCAAAGGTCAAGCCCCAGAAAAAAGCGGTGAAGGATACGGTGCGGCGCTTACAAACAACCCTTGATTCAACAGATGGGGCTGACCATGCATAAAGTTCGACCCACTATGATTTGGCAGCAATAAAACGGAGAGTCGGATATGAGCAAAATTACACACATTGGGGTGACCAATTTCACGGCGTTCTCCAACCTGAATCAGGATTTTTCGCCTGGTGTGAATGTTGTGATTGGTACAAACGGCACGGGTAAGACGCATTTGCTAAAAATTCTCTATGCTGCTTGCGCAATCACGGTGGGCGAGGACAAAGAGAAGAGTTATTCGCTGAAACTGCGCAACGTATTTAATCCGTTCGAGGGGCGAATGGGGCGGCTATCGCGTCGCCAATCTGGCAGCGTTAAAACCAAAGTGGTCGTGACAAGGCAAGGCAGTACAAAATTGACTGCGGAATTTTCAAATCACACCAGCCATCCTGAAGATGTCAAGGTGACGGGTGAAGTCAGCTGGAAGAAAGAGGAGCTCACCAGCGCCTATATTCCCGTCAAGGAAATGCTGGCTCATGCGCCAGGTTTTCTGGCAACTGCGGCCAAGCGTGAAATTGCATTTGAAGAGGTGTACATGGACGTCATCAAGCGCGCATTTCTGCCTAAACTATTGGGACCGACTGACGGGGATCGCCAACGATTGTTGACAGTGCTGCAAAAAGCCATTGACGGTAAAGTGGTGGCAAAAGGCGAATATTTTTTTCTTAAAAACAAGCAAGGTGATCTGGAGTTCACGCTACTCGCAGAAGGCATGCGCAAGCTGGCCTTGGTTTGGCTGCTTATTCAAAACGGAACGCTGCTTTCTGGTTCAGTACTGTTCTGGGATGAGCCTGAAGCCAACCTGAACCCTGCGCTGATGGGAGAAGTTGTAGAGGTCATTCTTGAATTGCAAAGGCTTGGCGTGCAGGTGTTTCTTGCGACCCACAATTACGTTTTGCTTAAAGAGTTTGATCTGCGTCGGCGGCAATCTGATGCAATTAGATACATATCATTGTTTAGAGATGCGTCCGGAGCGGTCACCTCAAAAGCCAGCGACAGTTACCTCGGCATCGATCCGAACGCGGTTGCCAGTACGTTCAGCGATCTTTACGACCGGGAACTCCAACGCAGTTTGGGGGGCATCAAAGCATGAAGGTGCTTGCGGAAGGCGATTTGCAAATGCGCCTGCCCGACTCAGCGAAAGGGCGAAAGTTTGACGACCCAACCCTGCACGGTTTGAGTCACTGCATGAAGGCGGTAGATTTCATCGTCGAGTTGGAAGAGCAACTGCTCTTTGTTGAATTTAAAGACCCTGAAAACCCAGAAGCGGCACCTGAACGAAGTGCCGAATTCATCAAGCAATTCCGCAGTGGGGAGCTTGATTCCAACTTGAAAACCAAGTACCGGGACTCCTGGCTTTATGAGTGGGCAGAAGATCGCATTAAAAAACCAATCATCTATTTGGTACTAATTGGTGCCAGCACGCTGTCCGCTGCTGAGCTGCTCGCCCGTACCGATGCATTAAAACGGCAGATTCCGATGGCTGGCGCTGGTAATCGGCCATGGAAAAAATCATTTTTGGCAGGCTGCGCCGTAATGAACATTGCAGCTTGGAATAAGGCGTTACCTCAGTTTGCGGTAAGTCGTGTGGGGGATGTTGCCACATGAGTCTGGCGTTGCTAGATGTCAAGTGCCGTTTGATGGGGTTGGACGTTGGCGCAAATTGTGCAAGTGGTGAATGCACAAGTGGCACTGCGAGACATGGCACCGAGCAAAACAAGGCCGACCGCACCGCCTGCGCCGAAAACATTTTGCTGGCCCGTGCAGCACATTTCCCCGCAACAATCGCCGACCTGTACGACCCAGAGACCATGCTAGAGAACCTGCGCGCCGCCCACGCCCGCAACGACGAAGTGCTGGAGCGCATCTACATAGGCCGCCGCTTTAAAAACGACACCGAGCGGCTGGAAAAGCTGTTTGAGCTGCATAACAAGATGACGGCCGCGGCTAAAACCTTGCCCAAGGCATCAATTGTCAAGGATTCCTTGACAACTGATGGTGGGCTAGCCGTCAAAAAAACTCGAAAGCCACGACCATGAGTGTTGACAAGCCCATGCAAACCACACCCACGCCTGCGGGCTACGCCAGTTTGCTCGGCGAGATCAAGGTGCGCATCCGCCATGCCCAAAGCCGTGCCTGGATGGCTGTGAACGCTGAGATGATTCGGCTGTATTGGTGCATTGGTCAGGTGATCGATATCCGCCAGCAGCAAGAAGGCTATGGCACAGCCGTCATCCCCCGGCTGTCGCGTGATTTGCACAATGAACTGCCCGAAGAAAAGGGATTTTCTGAACGCAATATCAAGCGTATGTTGGCGTTTTACCGCCTGTACTCCCACGCAGCGCTGGATGTTGACGTTGTGCCACAGCTTGCGGCACAAGCGGGGCAAAAGGCTGTGTCAGACCTTGTGCCACAGGCTGTGGCACAAGTACCGCAGCGGCCAACGGCAGCCTTAAAAGTGGATTTCCCTCCATCACTGTTACTGGCGATGCCCTGGGGTCACCATGCAGTGCTGATGGAAAAAGTCAAGGATGCAGCGACCCGCCAGTGGTATTTGCACGCAGCTATAGACAACGGTTGGAGCCGGTATCTGCTTGTAGAGCACATTGAGTCGGCCAGCCATGAGCGAATGGGGCAATCTGCCAGCAACTTTGCGTTGCGTCTGCCCGCGCCAGATTCGGCTCTGGTTCAGCAAACGCTGAAAGATCCTTATTTGTTTGACTTTCTCACGTTGGCAGAGCCTTTCAAAGAGCGCGAACTGGAAACAGGACTGATTGCACATTTAGAGAAATTCTTGCTAGAACTGGGGCAAGGTTTTGCATTCGTGGGCCGCCAATACCATGTCGATCTGGGTGAGCAAGACTTCTACATTGATTTGCTTTTTTACCACCTTAAACTTCGCTGCTATGTGGTGATTGAGCTCAAGCGCGGGGCATTCAAACCCGAATACGCCGGCAAGATGAGCTTTTATTGCAGTGTGGTAAACGATCGGCTCAGGCACATTGACGACAAACCCACCATTGGCCTGATCTTGTGCCAGCAGCACAACCGTGTGCTAGCTGAATACACCTTGCGTGACATGGACAATCCAATCGGCGTTTCCAGCTACGAACTGACGCGCGCGCTGCCTACAGAGCTGCAAACCAGCCTGCCCAGCATTGAGCAGATTGAGCGTGAATTAGGTGGCGATGACACGCCTTTAACGGAACAAGCCGAATGAACAGCCCAGCAAACAACCCCACCAACGCCTACACCGTCCCCTCGGTGTCCATCACCACGGCACGCACTGGCGCATCCAGCAAACCCGACGCGAACGGTATGCGCGTCATGCAGGCGCGGGCTTATGCCAAGCGGGGCGAGCAATATTTGCTGATCAAGTCGCCCCCTGCATCGGGCAAGTCGCGGGCGTTGATGTTTATTGCGCTTAGCAAGCTGCACAACCAGGGCTTAAAGCAGGCCATTGTGGTGGTGCCCGAGCGCTCGATTGGCAGCAGCTTTGCTGACGAACCGCTGAGCCAGCAGGGCTTTTTTGCCGACTGGCAGGTAGCCCCGCAGTGGAACCTGTGCAACGCACCGGGGGCGGACGATGTGAAAGTGGCCAAGTCAAAGATCAAGGCGGTGGGGGAGTTTTTGCTAAGTGCCGACAAGGTGCTGGTGTGTACCCACGCCACCTTTCGCTTTGCAGTGGAAGCGCTGGGCATTGCGGCTTTTGACGACCGGCTGATAGCGATTGACGAGTTTCATCATGTGTCTAGCAATTCAGGCAATGTGCTGGGCGGGCAACTGAGCGCACTGATTGAACGTGACAAGGTGCATATGGTGGCCATGACGGGCTCGTACTTTCGCGGTGACAGTGAGGCGGTGTTGAGCCCAGGGGACGAAGCGAAGTTTGAAACGATCACCTACACCTACTATGAGCAGCTGAATGGCTACGAGTGGCTCAAGGCGCTGGACATTGGCTACTTTTTCTACACTGGCGCGTATGTAGATGCCATTGAAAAGGTGCTGGATCCGGCGCTTAAAACCATTGTTCACATTCCCAACGTCAATGCCCGTGAAAGCCTGAAGGACAAGCAAAGCGAAGTGAGCGACATCATGAACGGCATGGGTGAATGGAAGGGTGTTGACCCGGTGACGGGCTTTCATTTGATCAAGGCCCAAGACGGCCGCACCTTGAAAGTAGCGGACCTGGTGGACGACAGCGACCCGGCCCGGCGTACCCGCGTGCTGGGCGCGCTGAAGGACCCGGCGCAAAAAAACAACCGTGACAACGTGGATGTGATCATTGCGCTGGGCATGGCCAAAGAAGGCTTTGACTGGATCTGGTGTGAGCACGCACTGACCGTTGGCTACCGCAGCAGCCTGACTGAAATTGTGCAGATCATTGGGCGGGCTACACGAGACGCGGTGGGCAAAGAACGGTCACGCTTTACCAACCTGATTGCTGAACCAGCCGCTGACCAATCTCTGGTTGCCGAGGCTGTCAACGACATGCTCAAAGCCATTTCAGCCAGCTTGCTGATGGAGCAAGTGCTGGCGCCACGCTATGAATTTACCCCCAAAAACACCGGCCCCAAAGAAGGCTTTGATTACGGCGACGATGGCTACAAAGAAGGCGGCCACAACGTGGGGGTGAATGCGGGTACTGGCCAGATTCATGTCGAAATCAATGGGCTGGCGACACCGCAAACGCCAGAGGCAAAGCGTATCTGCAAGGAAGACTTGAACGAAGTGGTGACCAGTTTCTTGCAAGACAAGACAGCGCTGGAGCGCGGCCTGTTTGACAAAGAAAATACCCTGCCCCAGGAGCTGACGCAACTGCGCATGGGCAAAATTGTGCGTGAGCGTTACCCGGACTTAAGCGATACCGACCAAGAGGCCATCAGGCAGCACGCCATAGCCGCCATGAACATGGCCCAGCAGGCCAAGCTGGCGTTGGCACAAGCAGATGCACAGGGTGATACTGGTGGTGGGGTGGGCGGCAGTACGGCATTGATTGACGGGGTACGCAAGTTTGTCAATGTGCGCGACCTGAACATTGATTTGATAGACGGCATCAACCCCTTTGACGCAGCGTATGCGGTGCTGGCCAAAGCGATGGATGAGAAGTTGCTGCGGCAAGTGCAGGCCAGCATTGCGGCCAAGAAGGTGAGTATTCCTGAAGATGAGGCCCGCGGCTTGTCAAAACGCGCCTTGCAGTTTAAAAACGATAGAGGTCGGTTGCCAGACATCAATGCTGCCGACCCATGGGAAAAGCGAATGGCCGAGGGCGTGGCCGCTTTTGCACGTTACCGTGCGCAAGCCAAGGCAACCCAAGCGGAGCCAAGCAATGGCTGACACAACGGGACTTGACGATGACGAGCTGCTGGACGCGCTGGGGGTAGAAGTTGCACCCATCAAGACAGGCAGCCGAACCCCACGAGAGGAACGCATCATCGCGGGTTTTGAGGATGTTTTGCGTTTTCATCAAACCCACGGGCGCGCCCCGCTGCATGGTGAAGACCGCGATATTTTTGAGCGCCTGTATGCCGTGCGGCTAGACCAGCTGCGCCAATTGCCAGAAGCACCAACCCTATTGGCTGGGCTGGACACCCCGGGGCTTTTGTCTGGCGCTGCCAACCTTCAGACAGACCTGGATGGTATGGATGAAGATGCGTTGCTGGCAGAGCTGGGTATTGAAAGTGCTGCTGACGGGCAAGGCAACATCACCGCTCTGCGCCATGTGCGCCCGTATGTTGAGATCAAAGCCGCAGAAGAAATTGCCAATCGCACGCCTTGTACTGATTTCGACAGTTTCAAGCCTTTGTTCGATGAAGCGGGTGCGGGGCTCAAGTCAGGCGCGTGGTTGACCAAGCCCTTCATTAAAAATGCCAGCATTGACCTGGGAGATTTTTTTATCATTGGTGGCCAGATAGCTTTTGTCGCTGAAATGAATGAGGGCACGTTGACCAAGGACGGACGCGATAACCCGCGGTTACGCGTCATTTTTGACAACCGCACCGAGAGCAATCTGTTGCTGCGCTCGCTGTCGCGCTCGCTCTACCCAGACGGCAACACCGCCGTTGGGCGTCGCTTGATCCGCAAGGATGACGGCCCGCTGTTTGGCAGTGCTGCTGAGCCTGACGACATTGAAAGTGGAACCATTTATGTGCTGCGCAGCCTGTCCAGCCATCCGTTCGTCACTGAGCACCGCGAGCTGATTCATAAAATCGGGGTGACTGGCGGCAAGGTGGAGACTCGCATTGCAGGGGCCGACAAGGACGCTACTTACCTATTGGCCGACGTAGAAATAGTAGCGACTTACAAGCTGCATAACCTGAACCGCACCAAGCTGGAAAACATATTTCACCGCTTGTTCGGTGCTGCACAAATCGACTTGACCATCCATGACCGATTCGGGAATCCCGTCAAACCAAGGGAATGGTTTTTGGTGCCGTTGCATGTGATTGACGAAGCAGTCAAACGCATCAGGGATGGGTCAATGACGGATGTTTTTTATGACCCCCAAACGGCAACGCTGATGGGTTGAGCATGGTGGCCAACAATGGCAAGTCCAAAAAATCACCTTACAGACTACCGATGCGCAGTTTAATGTCCTACATCTTTTGATTTAGCGCAAGGACATGATGAGACACAACTACCGGTGTCCATCATGATAAAAACAAGCAGGCTGAAGGCCATCAACAGCACGTTCATGGCGTCAGCGCCTCATGCCCTTGGGCACGACCGAACACCTGCACCCGTTTTTCTGGCCAAAAGGATGATGCCTTTAGCGCTGCTGGCGTTGAGCCACGGGGCATTTGCCCAGCAGCCACCCACCGCAGGCTCGCAGCTTCAGCAGATACCTACAGTTCCACAGCTGCAAAACACGACGCCTGAAATGCGCATTGAACGCGGCACGGCACCCGCAACGCCAGGCGTTGAAGAAAAGAAAATTTTGGTTCGCAGTCTGCTCATCACCGGTGCAAAGGTATTCACCGCAGCCGAGCTGATCGCGATTGCGGGCTTCACACCAGGAACCGAGCTCACGCTCACCGAGTTGAAAGCCATGGCGTCGAAGATCACGACACACTATGCCAAGAATGGCTATTTTGTGGGTCGGGCTTTTCTGCCGGCGCAGCAAATCCAGGACGGTGTCGTCACCATTGAGGTGAGCGAAGGCAAATACGGCAAGATCATCCTTCGCAACCAGACCAATCTCGCTGATGCGCAGGCAAATGCCTTGCTTGGCGGCCTGAACAGCGGCGACCCCATCACCAACGACCCGCTGGAAAGCCGACTGCTGTTGCTGTCCGACGTTCCCGGCGTGAAAGTCAAGTCAACGCTGGTCCCAGGCGACGCACCCGGAACCTCAGACCTGCTGGTTGACCTGACACCCGGCAAACGCGTGAGCGGCAGCATTGACGCGGACAACGGCGGCAACTACTACACCGGCGAGTACCGCGTCGGGGCGACTGTCAACCTCAACAATCCACTGGGGCTCGGTGACGTGGCCAGTGTGCGCCTTGTTACGTCGGGCACGGGCATGAACTATGGCCGTGTGTCTTACCAGCTGCCCGTTGGCAAAGCAACGGTTGGCATTTCTTATAGCCGTCTTGAATATGAACTGGGTCAGGAATTCAAACCCCTGCAGGCCAACGGCACAGCAGAGGTGGCCAGCATCTACGGCATTTATCCGCTGATCCGCTCGCGCAATGACAACCTCAACGTACGCCTGGCTTATGAAGCCAGAACCTTTCAGGACAGGATCGATTCCATTCCATCAGTGACCGACAGGAAGGCAGATGTTTTGATGGCAGCCTGTACGGCAACCACCGCGACAACCTGGGCGGAGGTGGCATCAGTGCTTATTCACTGACCCTGTCAGCAGGCGAGCTCGACATCAAGACGCCGGCAGCGCTGGAAGCGGACGCGGCAAGTGCCCGCAGCAACGGCTCATATGGCAAGATTGAATTCACTGCGACACGATTGCAACGCGTCACCGATATCGTTTCTGTCTACGGCTCCATCAGCGGTCAGGTGGCCTCGAAAAACCTTGACTC
This sequence comes from Polaromonas sp., assembly GCA_044378095.1. GTDB lineage: Bacteria > Pseudomonadota > Gammaproteobacteria > Burkholderiales > Burkholderiaceae_C > Polaromonas. Next base: position 45,101 of record JBILXX010000010.1, on the reverse strand, counting down.
CTCGGAGAAATTGGTGCTTGGCGGCATGAACGGCGTGAGAGCCTATCCACAGGGCGAAGCCAACGGCGACGAGGGTCTCCTGGTCAATCTTGAAACCAGACTGCTGCTTCCCAAGCCCGCGCCCAGCTTTCCCGGGCAGGCACACCTGATCGGCTTCATTGATGCGGGCAGCGTCAAGATTAACAAAAACCCATGGTTTGCTGGAACGAACCAGAGAAGTTTGGCCGCCTACGGTCTTGGCGTCAGCTGGAGCGAACCTGGCAACTTCCTGCTCAGGGCTTACTACGCCCGCAAGCTCGGCAATGAGAACGCGATTTCAGCACCCGATAAATCGGGCCGGTTCTGGATTCAGGCCATTAAATACTTTTGATGACTTCCCGAATGCAAGAGCCTCACCCAACCCCCAAGGACACTTCATGAACCACATTCACCACTCTGTCTGGAACGACAGCACAGGCACTTTCGTCGCCGTTTCCGAGAACGTCTCAGGCGCAGGCAAAAAATCCTCACGCACGGCAAGCCGCGCCCGCGCGGCATCCTTTGCCATCAGCGCCCTGTCAGCCTGCCTGATGCTCGGGTTTGGAGCCCCCGCCCAGGCTTTGCCGGCTGGCGGCGTGGTGGCGGCTGGCGGTGCCAGTATCTCCAGCAGCGGGGCATCCACAACTGTCAACCAAACCACTGCCCAGACGGTGATCAACTGGCAGAGCTTTGGGATAGCCGCAGGTCAGACGGTGCAATTTGTGCAACCCAACAGCAGCTCGGTGGCACTCAACCGCGTCCTCGGCGCTGACCCGTCCACGATCATGGGCAACCTGTCGGCCAACGGCAAAGTTTTTCTTCTGAACCCGAACGGCATATTGTTCGGCAGCGGTGCATCGGTCAACGTCGGCGGCCTGGTCGCATCGACCTTGAGCATCACCGATGCCAACTTTATGGCGGGCCGATACGCCTTTACTGACGCAGGCAGCGGATCGGTCATCAACCAGGGCAGAATCACTGCGAGCGATGGCGGCTATGTCGCCATGATGGGCAAAAGCGTCAGCAATCAGGGCATTATTTCAGCGGCGTTGGGTACGGTGGTGCTGGCTGCCGGTAACGCCATCACGATGGATGTGGGTGGCGATGGTTTGCTCAATGTGTCCATCACGCAAGGCGCCGTGAACGCGCTGGTAGAGAACGGCGGCCTGGTACGCGCAGATGGCGGAAAGGTATTAATGACCGCCCAGGCAGCAGGCAGCCTGCTGCACTCAGTGGTCAACAACACTGGGGTGATACAGGCACAGACGATTGGCAACCGCAATGGTGCCATTTTTCTGCTGGGTGACATGCAAACGGGCACCATGAACGTGGGTGGCACACTGGATGCCAGCGCGCCCGGTGGCGGCAACGGCGGCTTTATAGAAACCTCAGCGGCAAAGGTCAGCATACGTGACGATGTGCGCGTGACCACCGTGGCCCCGCAAGGCCAGATGGGCACCTGGCTGATAGACCCACAGGACTTCATCATTGGCGCTGGTGGCAATATCGCTGGCGCCACACTGGCTGCACAACTGGTCAACAGCAGCATCAACATCACCACCGCCGCAGGCCCGGGAAATGGCGATATTTTTGTCAACCAGGCCGTGAGCTGGACGGCTGCTGGCGCGCCAACCACTTTGACCCTGAACGCCAGCCGGGACATCAATATCAACGCAGCCGTGACGGCAGTAGACGGCAATTTTGTAGCGTGCTGCGGACGCGACATCAATGTGAATGCGCCCATCACCGCCACACGCGGCAGCGTTTTGCTGGGCGCAGGCCGTAACCTGACCCAGAACGCCGCTATCACTGTGACAGATGGCAACCTGATGATGTGCGCCGCCAATGATGTCAGCATCAACGCGGCGCTGACGCTAACGCGTGGGACATCTATCGCAACGCGCAGTCTGGGTCTTCCGCTGGGTCTGACACTGAGTGCCGACACCGACGGCACGGGGCCAGGCGTTGCAGGCGGCACCGTGATCATCAATGCGCTGGCGCCACCCGTTACCGTTACTGGTCCAAATGCGCCAGCCACCATCAACTACAACCCTGCGTCCTACGCCGCGCCAACCGATTACGCGCCAAGATTCACCTTGACGGGTGGCGCTACGCTGACCCAGCGGATGCTGGTGTTCCCCGAAGCAACCAAATTCTTCGATGGTACGACGACAGCATTCCTGACATCCCTGAAAGGGTCACCAGCCGGAGTCACACTGATTGCAGGCCCAGGCAGCAGCGCCACTTTTGACACTGCGGCAGTTGGCGCCAACAGGACCGTCTCCTTTACGGGCTATACCCTGGGCGGGCCCAATGCTGCCTTGTATGCCTTTGCGTCCAACTGCTGCGGAGCCATTACCCAAAAAACGACGGCAACTATCCGACCAGCAGCAATAACCCGGGGCGTCCTGACAGATATTGAAGAATATTCTGACTATTTCGAACTTGCGACACCGGCGCTCGCCAGTTTCGCTGTAAATCGTCAAGGGTTGATGCCCACCTACACGTCTGACGCTGGCGACGTATATCTCGCCATCAAAGAGGAAACACCAGCTGTGGTGGCACCTGTGGTCAGGCCGCCCCGGCCGCCTGCTCCAAGGGCTGCGCCTTATGTGGCACCGCAGTATGCACCCAAACCGGCACGCAACTGACCTTCATGAGGCCAGACCCCGACCCCTTGACGACGCAGCATCAGCCATCAGCACTTGACGTCGCGCCAAACCAGGGCACTGTCATTATTTGCAGGATGCTGGTGTTGATGCTGGCTGGCTTCGCGCTTCAACCAGCGCTGGCAGGAGATAACGCCAGCCCGACTGCAAACAGCAACGCCTCTGGGCCTGAAAGCCCCGATCAGGAGAAACACTTCTTTGAAGCACGCAAAGTGGCCGATTGGGTGATTGATTCAGCAGACAACGCGGGCATGCCTTTCATGATCATCGACAAGACAAACGCCAGGGTGATGATGTTTGATGCCACCGGCCGGCTGCAAGGCTCAACACCTGCTTTGCTAGGCCTTGCAAAGGGGGATGACTCTACGCCGGGCATAGGCCAGCGCAAGCTCTCGACGATTCGCCCCGAAGAACGCACCACGCCCGCAGGCCGGTTTGTTGCTTCTCTGGCAAAAGATATACACGGCCAAGAAATACTCTGGGTGGACTATGACACCGCCCTTTCGTTGCACCGCGTTGTCAAAGGAACAGCCGCCGAAAAACGCGACCAACGCCTGGACAGCGCGACGCCGGATGACAATCGCATTTCATACGGCTGCATCAATGTGCCGGTCAAGTTTTACGAAAGGCTGGTCAGCCCGACTTTTAGCCACACCAATGGCATCGTTTACATCCTGCCAGAGACGCGGACAGCCAAGGAAGTCTTCGGGTCTTACGACGTTGGCGACAGGCAGGTCAATGCTGCGAAAACCCTTGATAACAGCCCATCGGGTTTGACCGACCCACAAGACAAATAGGGTTTGTGGCGGCAGTTCTACTTCAGTCCGAGAATTTCACAAACTTTGGATAAATCGCGTCCCGTATAAGTCGGTTGGGGGCCAATGGTCTCGTACGGTAGCCCCTGGCGATTGACCCAAAGCGTTGTGAACCCGAACCAAGTCGCGCCGAGCGCATCCCAGGCATTGCTGGACACAAACAGAATGTCGCGCTTGTCATGTGGCATGTGCTTTTGAACCAGACCGTAGCTTTCAGGCGATGTTTTAAACAACCGGATCGCGTCAACAGACAGGCAATGGTCCAGCAAATGGCTCATGCCTGCGTTGGCCACAGCTGAGTCGAGCATCTCTGGGCTGCCGTTAGACAGAATGGCGGTGGCCAAACCAGCCTCTTTCAGACTTTCAAGAACTGGCAGATTTTCAGGAAAGGGACTCAGGCGTGCATATTGCGCCATCAGCTCATCAACAGCGCCTCCCTGACGATCAAGCTTTAACCGGTCCAGCGTGTACTGCAACGCCCGTTGGGTGATGTCCCAAAAAGGCAGGTAATACTGGCTGCCAGTGGCTTGGTGAGGGTCTGACTGCGTGATCAGTCGTGTGTATTCAATCTGTTTGTCACGCCACATCACGGCAATGGCAGCACCCTGGCCAGGGTAGAACTGCTCAGCCAAGGCCTGTATCGAATAGACGTCGAACAACGTGCCGTAAGCATCAAACACCACCGCCTTGATGGTCATGCTGGGCACCGCGTTCAAGCTCCGACAGGTTTCAAGCGCTCGTTCGACGGGAAAAGCATCTTGCGCGCATCGTCATCTACCTCGGTCTTGAAAGTAAATTTTGTTTTCAGTCCCTCGGCGCGCTGTGCCGCCGGGCGGGCATTGATCTCGTCCAGCAGGCGCTTGACATGGGGCAGCTTGACCCAGGCGTCTGCACCCAAAACAAAAGGAATCACGCGTGCCCAGCCCCACACCGACATGTCCACCACGCTGTAGTCATTGCCCAGCATGTAAGGCCGCGTTGCCAGGTGGTCGTTGATGATCTGCCAGTGACGCCAGGCTTCAAAGTCGTAGCGGTTAACGGCGTAGTCCTTGGGCTCAGGCGCGAAATGCTTGAAGTGCACCGCCTGGCCGCAGTACGGGCCAATGCCGGTGGCCACAAACATCAGCCAAGACAGCATTTCAGCCTTGTTGGTGGGGGTGTTGGGCGGCACAAATTGACCAACTTTTTCGGCCAGGTAAATCAGCATGGCATTGCTGTCAAACACACGCACTTCACCGTCCAGCATGGCGGGTGTTTTGGCATTGGGGTTAATGGCCTTGAAGGCGTCCGAATGCTGCTCGCCCTTGCGGGTGTCGATGGCAATCAGTTCATACGGTTCACCGGTTTCTTCCAGATACAGGGCAATTTTGAGGGGGTTGGGTGACGGGTGGAAGTAAAACTTGATCATCCATAAACTCCATGCGAATCAAACAAAAATTATCATAGCGCCTAAAGTTTTAATTGTCAGGCACTGAAGAAAGCGCCCAGCTCCTAAAACAGTCCTAAATATCGTTAGACTGCCCACACCTTTCAGGAACGCTACATGAATCATGCTGATACCCCTGCCCCAACACCTGCCAACGTGCCCGCCAGCCCCTACGGCACATTGAGCCCGACATCCACGCCGTCTGCCCGCAAGCCCATCAGCCTGCCGCGCTTGCGCGAAATGCATGCATCAGGTGAAAAAATCACCATGCTCACCGCGTATGACGCGACATTTGCCGCCGTGGCCGATGCCGCAGGCGTTGAATGCATTCTGGTCGGTGACTCGCTGGGCATGGTTTGCCAGGGGCTGACCAGCACGGTGGGCGTGACGCTGGAGACCATGCGCCACCACACCGAATGCGTGGCCAACGGCCTGCGCCGCTCGCAAGCCACGGCGTGGCTGATTGGTGACTTGCCTTTTGGCAGCTACCACGAGTCGAAAGAGCAAGCCTTGAAAAGCGCCACAGTGCTGATGCAGGCGGGCGCGCACATGGTCAAGCTCGAAGGCGGCGGCTGGACGACCGAGGTGGTGCATTTTCTGGTCGAACGTGGCATTCCGGTGTGCGCGCATTTGGGTCTGACGCCACAAACCGTTCACGCGCTGGGTGGCTACCGGGTGCAGGGCAAAACCGACGAAGCCGCCGCCAGATTAAAGCGTGAAGCCAGTGAATTGCAGGACGCAGGCGCGGCCATGCTGGTGCTGGAAATGGTGCCCGAGGTACTGGCTACGGCGCTGACCACCACATTGACAAGCTGCCCCACCATCGGCATTGGCGCAGGCAACGGCTGCGCAGGCCAGGTGCTGGTGCTGCACGACATGCTGGGCATGAACCTGGGCAAAATGCCGAAGTTTGTGCATAACTTTATGGCTGACGCGGGCAGCGTTCGGGGTGCGATGCAGGCGTATGTTGCGGCTGTCAAAAATGGCAGTTTTCCAGACAACAGCAAGCACGCCTGGTAAAGAATTCAAGGGGAACACATGCACATCGTCCACACCATCGCCGACCTCAGGGACAAACTCAGCGGCTACAAATGCCCCGCTTTCGTACCCACCATGGGCAACCTGCATGACGGGCACATTGCGCTTGTCAAACAGGCCAAACCGCTGGGCGACGTGACGGTGTCCAGCATCTTTGTCAACCGATTGCAGTTTGCGCCGCATGAAGACTTTGACAGCTACCCGCGCACGCTCGATGCTGATGCCCAGCGGCTGCAAGCCGCAGGCTGCAACGTGCTGTTTGCCCCGCGTGAAAAAGAGCTCTACCCCGAACCGCAAACCTACAAAGTTCACCCGGCAACCGATTTGGGCGACATATTGGAAGGCCATTTCAGGCCGGGGTTTTTTATCGGGGTCAGCACCGTGGTGTTGAAGCTGTTTTCATGCGTTTTTGCAGGCATGCCCAGCGGCATCGCGGCCTTTGGAAAAAAGGACTACCAGCAAGTCATGGTGGTACGCCGCATGGTGCAGCAGTTTGCGTTGCCGATTGAAATTTTGGCGGGTGAAACGCAGCGAGCCAGCGACGGCCTGGCCCTGTCGTCACGCAACAGCTATTTAAAAGACCCAGAGCGGCTGGAGGCGGTTGAACTGTCAAAAGCCCTGCAGGCTCTAGGCGTCGCCGCCAAAGCCGCCACCCCGCAAGAGCTTCCAGCGCTGGAAGCCCAAGCCATGCAAGCTCTGGCCCGACGCGGCTGGAAGCCCGATTACCTGACGGTACGCCGCAGAGCCGACCTGATGCCGCCCTGGGGCGACTTGAGAGCCCAGCCGCTGGTGGTGCTGGGCGCAGCCAAGCTGGGGAATACGCGGTTGATTGATAACCTGGAGATTTGAGGCCGTGAGCTCAAAAAGGGATATTTATCCTTGCAAATAATGAAGCCGAACTCCATAATTACATAGATGTCTTCCTTTCACCCACTTCATCGTCACCTGCTCGCACAACTCACTGAAGAGCTCCAGCATTCGCCAGCGGTAGCACTGCTCGGGCCGCGTCAAGTCGGCAAAACCACGCTCGCGCTGCAAGCTGCCGAAACCATTCCCAGCATTTACCTTGACTTGGAGTCTGAGCGTGACCGTACCAAGCTGAAGCAACCAGAGCTGTATTTGAGCGATCACCTCGATAAATTGGTGATTCTTGATGAAGTGCACCGCGCACCCGGGTTGTTCCCCGTACTGCGTGGGCTGATTGACCAGGCCAGACGGGCGGGCAAGCGCGCAGGCCAATACCTGCTGCTGGATTCGGCCTCGCTGGACTTGTTGCAGCAATCAGGTGAGACGCTCGCCGGTCGTATCGCCTACCTTGAGCTTGGGCCGCTGACCATCTTGGAAACCAATGCAGACCACGCCAACAGCACAGCAGACACGCTGTGGCTACGCGGTGGCTTACCGGACAGCTACACCGCACCTAGCGACACTCGAAGCCTGCGTTGGCGGCAAAACTTTATCCAGACCTATCTTGAGCGTGACATTCCCCAGTTCGGCCCGCGCATCGCCGCCAGCACGCTGCGGCGCTTTTGGACCATGCTGGCACACCAGCAAAGCGGCCTGCTCAACGTGGCGCAGCTGGCGCGTAACATGGGCGTGGACACCAAAACCGCGCAAAGCTACATCGACCTGCTGTGTGCGTTGTTGCTAGTGCGCCGCCTGATGCCGTGGCATACCAACATCGGCAAGCGTTTGGTTAAATCGCCAAAGGTTTACCTGCGCGACAGTGGGCTGGTGCATGCCCTGCTCGACATCGAAACCAAAGAAACACTGCTCGGCCACCCGGTCGTGGGCGCAAGCTGGGAAGGCTTTGTGATTGATAACCTGCTGAGCTGCGCACCGAACGGCGTTCAAGGCTACTTTTACCGAACCAGCGGCGGTGCTGAAGTTGATTTGCTGCTGGCCTGGCCCAACGGCGACTTGTGGGCCATAGAAGTGAAACGCTCGCTGAGCCCAAAGGTTGAGCGCGGCTTTCATGCAGCGTGCGCGGACTTGACTCCTTCACGCAAGTTGGTGGTGTATCCGGGGCTAGAGTCGATTCCGCTGGGTCACGATGTATTTGCCATACCGCTGGATGTGCTGTGCCGCGAGCTGGCGGACAGAGGGTTCCGTTAAGTTACTGTTGCGAATAGTCGGCAACTTGAAGTTTCGGGGTCAGTCAGATAAAAAGTGTGATTCTCTGAATCTGATTCGTGACACCGAGCGTATCTTTTGGGCGATCCCCGTTATTTCACAGAAAGATCTCACATGAACACTCACTCATTCAAACTATTTAGCCTCGCCATCCTCACCATCGCCAGCCTGGCCGCCTGCACAACCATGACGACCGAATCCGAAGGCATGGAGCGCGCTGAAAAGGCAGTCGCTGTGACAGCCTCGAACAAGCTGCTGAAATTCAACGCAGGCCAACCCGGTCGCATCCTGACGACCCTCAACATCACGGGTCTGCAAGCCGGCGAAACACTGCTGGGGATTGACTACCGCGTTGCCAAAGACCAGCTCTACGCATTGGGCAGCAGCGGCCGCCTTTACACCCTGAATGAAGACACCGCCGCTGCCACTGTTGTTGGCATGCCGTTTTCAGTCAAGCTCGACGGCACGCAGTTTGGGTTTGACTTCAACCCGACGGTTGACCGGATTCGGGTGGTGAGCAACACCGGGCAAAACCTGCGTTTGCACCCTGACACCGGCGCTGTGGTGGACAGCAACCCAGCCGTTGAAGGCGTGCAGACCGATGGCAAATTGGGCTACGCAGCAGGCGATGTGATCTTTGGCAAATCGCCGATGACGGTCGGCGCGGCTTACAGCTACAACAAGGCTGACACCAAAATCACGACCAACTTTGCACTGGATGCCGCTACCGGTGCGCTGGTGACCCAAGGCTCCAGAGAAGGTGTCTTGCCAGCGGTGTCGCCCAACACAGGCCAGCTTTTCACCATCGGCAGCTTGGGGCTGACGTTTAACAACGCCTCTTTTGACATTCAGGCCCTGAGCGACGTGGCCTTTGCAGCTTTGAACAGCGACGGTACATCGGCCAGCCGCTGGGTGATGATTGATTTGAAAACCGGTGCCGCCAGGTCGCTGGGCACCATCGGTGGTGGTGAGCGCGTGCTCGGTGTGGCAATGGAGCCTTGAAGCGGCGTTAAAGCGCCTCGGTGGTTGCTTCACGTCCCATCAGCCCTGATACAGCCTGGGCGGGCGTGATAGTGCCATCCAGCAAAGCCACCACCCCTTGGGAAATCGGCATCTCAATGCCCAGGCCTTTTGCGCGCTGCACCACGGTGCGGGCGCAGTAAACGCCTTCAGCCACGTGGCCCAGCGCAGCGACGGCCTCAGCCAGCGTTTGGCCCTGAGCCAGCGCCAGGCCGACCTTGCGGTTGCGGCTCAAGTCACCAGTGGCCGTCAGCACCAAATCGCCCAGACCTGACAGACCCGTTAAGGTTTCAGGTTTTGCGCCTAATGCCACACCCAACCGGGTCATTTCAGCCAGGCCGCGTGTGATCAGCGCGGCTCTGGCATTTAAACCCAGCCCCAAACCGTCGCACAGACCGGTAGCTATTGCCAGCACGTTTTTCACTGCACCACCGACTTCAACCCCAACGATGTCGTCATTGGCGTACACGCGCAGCGTGGGGCTGTGAAAAGCCTGCACCAGTGCATCACGCACAGCGGCATGCTCGCTTGCGGCAACCAGCGCGGTGGGCTGGCCGCGTGCGACTTCTTGTGCAAAGCTGGGGCCGCTCAATACACCCGCTATTAAATCAGGAGCTGCTTGCGCCCGTATTTCATGGGCTAGAAGGCCAAAAGATGCCTCAAAATCGACTTTTTGAGGCGTTTCAAAGCCCTTGCAGAGCCAGGCCACCGGGGTTTGGACGTTTTTGACGGCATGCAGCATGCCGCGCAGGCCCGACATGGGCGTAGCAATGACAAGGAGATCCTGGCTTTGCAAAACACCATCAAACGCCGCCTGCCCGCCAGCCAGCTGCAAACCCGCAGGCAACTCAATCTCGGGCAGGTAACGGTTGTTAACGCGGTCAGTCGCCAGCTCCTGGGCTTGGGCCAGGTCACGCGCCCAAAGCGTGACCGCATGACCCGCAGCCGCATTGACTGCCAGTGCTGTGCCCCAGGCACCGGCCCCAAGCACGGCAATTTTCATGGCCTAAGCTGCAGGCCTGTTCAAGCGACGGCTTGCGGCGCCGCAGCTTCTGCTGCCGCCGCCTCGGCCTGCTGCTGCTCGTACATGGCCTGAAAGTTGATTTCAGCCAGATGCACAGGCGGAAAGCCGCCGCGTTGCACCACATCAGCCACATTGCCACGCAGATACGGGTACACGATTTGCGGGCAGGCAATGCCGAGGATCGCACCCAATTGCTCTTGGGGCATGTTGCGCAGCTCAAAAATACCGGCCTGCTTGGCCTCGACCAAAAACACCGTTTTGTCAGCTATCTTGGCCTGAACTTTGGCGGTCACGGTGACTTCAAACAAGCCATCAGCCACGGGGACGGCTTCAACACCGAGCTGGATGTCTACGCCAGGCTGTTCCTGGTTCAGCAAAATTTCAGGCGAATTGGGTTGCTCCAGAGACATGTCTTTGAGGTACACACGCTGGATTTGAAACACCGGGTCTAGATTGGCTTCGGCCATGAATTGCTTTCAGGTTACTGTTAAAAAATGAAGGTAATCGGTTTAAAAACTAGGCATTGAGCAAAGGCAGCAAACCGCCTTTGCCGTCAAGCGCCATGAGGTCGTCGCAGCCGCCGACATGGGTGGAGCCAATAAAGATTTGCGGTACCGTGCGGCGGTTGGTCAGAGCCATCATTTTTTCACGCTCGCCAGCGATTTGATCAACCCGGATTTCGTTCAGCTCGGTCACGCCGCGCTTGGCGAGCAATTGCTTGGCGCTGATGCCGTAGGGGCAAGTGCCAGTGGTGTAAATTTTGACGGGCTGCATCTCAAGCCGCCGCTTTCTCAACGGGCAGGTTCGCCTCTTTCCAGGCTTTCAGGCCACCGGACAACGCCTGGGCCTGCTCGTAACCCAGCTTTTTGGCCACGGCCACCGCGCGATTGGCGCGCGCTCCCGTGGGGCAAACCAGAATCAGCGGTAAGGCCTTGTTTTTGACAGTGTTTGGCAGCTTGTCTTCAAGCTCGCTGAAAGGTACATTTTTAGCGCCACCGACATGGCCAGAGGCGAATTCTTCAATTTCGCCCACATCCACAACCACTGCTTTTTCGCGGTTGATGAGGGTTACCGCGCCGCTGGCCGTCAGTGCGCCAGCGTTCATGCCGCCTGCAATCATGGGCCACACCAGCATGCCGCCAGAGGCCAGGGCGATGGACAGCAACATCCAGTTATCAATCAAAAATTTCACGTTGAGCCTTTGGGGAAAATAAGTAGCGAAGCCCATGATTTTAGAATGATGCTGCACAAACGCCCTTGATTTGACTTTTTAAGCCTTGGAAAAAGCCCTTTTTTATGCACAAACTCGTACTGATACGCCACGGCGAATCCACCTGGAATCTGGAAAACCGCTTCACCGGCTGGGCTGATGTACCCCTGACAGACACCGGCATCGCCCAGGCCAAAAACGCCGGCAGGCTGCTGGCAGAGGCGGATTATGACTTCGACGTGGCCTACACCAGTGTGCTCAAACGCGCCACCCACACGCTGTGGCACACGCTGGACGCCATGGATCGCACCTGGTTGCCGGTGGTCAACAGCTGGCGGCTCAATGAACGGCATTACGGCGGCTTGCAAGGGTTGAACAAGGCCGAGACCGCCAAAAAATATGGCGATGCACAGGTTTTGCTATGGCGGCGCAGCTACGATGTGCGGCCGCCTGCGATGGATGCCAAAGACGAGCGCAGCGAGCGAGCTGACCGCCGCTATGCCAAGTTGCAGCCCGACCAGATACCGCTGACTGAATGCCTGAAAGATACCGTAGAGCGGGTACTGCCGTTCTGGAATGACGCCATCGCCCCGGCCATGAAGGCGGGCAAACGGGTGGTGGTTGCCGCGCACGGCAATTCGATACGCGCCATGGTCAAGTACCTGGACAACATTTCTGACGCAGACATCGTCGGCCTGAACATCCCCAACGGGACGCCGCTGGTGTATGAGCTGGATGCGAACCTCAAGCCCATCCAACACTATTATTTGGGCGTCGTGTAAACGGCAAGTAAATAAAGCGAGTCAGCGCGGAACTGATTCACAGGGCTTTTGTCCTAGGTGTATATTGCTTCTGTTGCTGTTTGACAGTCTTTTCTTCAAGGTGTTCTCATGGGTCAAAAGCTCAAAATCGCTGGCTGGGTTTCAATTGGCGTCGTGGCCGGTGCGCTGACCACTGTTCAGCTACAGGCCGTCGCACGTGGCGGACTTGCGCCGCTGCCGCTTGAAGAGCTGCAGCAACTGGCCAATGTGTTTGGCATGGTCAAGACTGACTATGTCGAACCCGTCGATGAAAAAAAGCTGATTTCAGATGCCATCACGGGCATGGTCGCCAGCCTGGATCCACACTCCGCCTACTTTGACAAAAAGTCGTTCAAGCAATTCCGCGAAGGAACATCTGGCCGATTTGTAGGCGTTGGCATTGAAATCAGCCAGGAAGATGGCCTGGTCAAGGTTGTGTCGCCGATTGAAGGTTCACCCGCAGACCGTGCAGGCCTCAAACCCAATGATTTGATCACTCGAATCGACGACACGGCCGTCAAAGGCCTGTCACTGAATGATGCTGTTAAAAAAATGCGCGGCGAGCCCAAAAGCAAAGTGGTGCTGACGATTTTCCGCAAGGATGAAAGCCGCACCTTCCCGGTCACCATCATCCGTGAAGAAATTCGCACCCAGTCGGTGCGCGGAAAAGTCATTGAGCCTGGTTATGCCTGGGTGCGCCTGAGCCAGTTTCAGGACCGTACCGTTGAAGATTTTGTGACCCGAATCGATACCATTTACAAGCAAGAGCCCAACCTGAAGGGTCTGGTGCTGGACTTGCGCAACGACCCAGGCGGCTTGCTGGACGCCGCTGTTGCCATTTCTGCCGCGTTTTTACCCGAGAACGTGACAGTCGTCTCCACCAACGGCCAGTTGCCTGAAAGCAAGTTTGTCTACAAGGCAGCACCCGAGTTTTACCTGCGCCGTTCAGGCAACGACCCGCTCAAACGCCTGCCAGCCGCCCTGAAAACCGTGCCTTTGGTGGTGCTGGTCAATGAAGGTTCAGCATCAGCCAGCGAAATCGTGGCTGGCGCTCTGCAAGACCACAAGCGCGCGACCATCATGGGCAACCAGACCTTTGGCAAGGGCTCGGTCCAAACCGTGCGCCCGTTGGGCCCAGACACGGGCATCAAACTCACCACGGCCCGTTACTACACGCCCAGTGGCAAATCCATTCAAGCCAAAGGCATCATCCCTGATGTGATGATTGACGAAACCGCAGAGGGAAGCCCTTTTGCAGCCCTGCGTACCCGCGAGTCTGATCTTGAAAAGCATCTGGCCAGTGGCCAAGGCGCTGAAGTCAAAGACGCCAACCGTGAAAAGGCTCGTGAGCTGGCACTCAAGCGGCTCGAAGAAGACGCCAAGAAAACGCCAGAGCAGCGCCGCCCGCCCGAGCTGGGCAGCGACAAGGACTTCCCGCTGTTGCAGGCGATCAACCAGCTCAAAGGCCGCCCCGTGATGGTCAGCAAGACAGCTGTGATTGAAAACAAAGAAGAAAAAAAGCAGAACTGATCGCGACGGGAATCAAGGCGTGAATGACGCACAGTTACTTCGCTATTCACGTCATATCTTTTTAGACGAACTCGGCATCGAAGGTCAACAAAAACTGCTGGCGTCGCATGCCCTGATCATTGGCGCTGGCGGTTTGGGCTCACCCGTAGCCTTGTACCTCGGCAGCGCAGGTGTTGGACGCATCACCGTGGCAGACAATGACACGGTGGATGCCACCAATTTGCAGCGGCAAATTGCCCACTCGCTGGCTGATGTGGGGCAACCCAAGGCACAGTCGATTCAACAATCCATCGCGGCGATTAACCCGGACGTTCAGGTCACCGTCATCACCCGGCGTGCGGATGACAATTTACTCGACGAACTGGTTCAACACGCTGATGTGGTGCTCGACTGCACCGACAACTTTGCCACGCGCCACGCCATCAACCGCGCCTGCGTCCAGCATGACAAGCCGCTGGTATCCGGCGCGGCGATTCGCTTTGATGGGCAAGTCACGGTGTATGACCCGCGCAATGCCCAGTCGCCCTGCTATGGCTGCGTGTTTCCTGAAACTGCCACGCTTGAAGAAGCGCAATGCGCCACCATGGGTGTGTTTGCGCCACTGGTCGGCATCATTGGCAGCATGCAGGCGGCAGAAGCGCTCAAGCTGTTGATGGGTGTTGGGCAGACGTTAACCGGGCGGCTGCTGATGCTGGACGCACGCAGCATGACCTGGTCTGAAATCAAAATGCCGCGCAATGCTGATTGCAGCGTGTGCGGCCGTCACTGAACAGGCGTCTTGACTGGCGCTGACTGTGCCTTGGCTTTTGGGTTGGTTGCGATACCCAGAGCGGCTGAACAGTCCGCATCCTGACCCGGCCCGGTTTCAATCGTCGCCAGCAGCGCCAGCAACGGGTTGATGACACCCAGGGCAATGGCAAGGCCAGCGCGGCCGGCCAAAGCCACCTTGTCAGGCCCAGCAGTTGGCGCGGCAAACGTACCGCCAATCTTCAGGGGCGAACGCAGACTCAAAATGCTTTGATCCTTGGGCTCGGGTTTGAGCACCAGATTCAATGTTTCGTTGGCAAGGCTGATCTGTCCGCTGCCGTTGATCACGGTGTCGCTGGTGTCGAGCAAGATTACTTTGCTGGACATCAGGCCCTGCTTGACCTCGAACGCTGCCGCTGCACAGCGCAGTTGCACATTGCGGTCACCACTGAAAACGAACTTGATGATCTCGCCGCCATCCAGACCCATGTACTCCAGCAAAATGTTGCTCAGCTCGCCCTTGCCCATCAGCACCGCCACATCGCCTGACGCAGTACCGAGCATCTGGGCCATTGAGTTGCCGCGACCTGTCAAGCCGACCTGCCCGCTGACTTTGCCGTAACTGCTTTTGGTGTTCTCTATTTTTGGGAACAGCTTGTTGAGTTGAACCGCGCGCAGATCAAATCGGGTGTCAAACGCAGCTGGCACAACGTTCGCATCAATGGTGATTTTCCCGGTCAGTGACCCGCCCGCCAAACCGAGTGCAAGCGGTTCCAGATGCAAAATACCGCTGTTTAGCCTGACATGGACACTGCCTTTGTCCAATGGCAGTTCCTCTACATGACGAATATCGAGAGCGCTGTAAATCACATCCGCATTCATCGCTTTGAGCCTGACCAGGTCAAGTGTGGCAGTTGGCAGCACCTTGCGGGACGCACTGGCAGAAACAGTGTTTTGCACGCGGGCAGTGCCGGGTTGCGGCGTTTTTTTTGCGACCCCGGACGCAGACTTCAAAGGCAACCCGATGACGGGTCTCAAATCATCAAAATCAAGCAAACTGGAGCGCACCTTGCCAGTCAACAAAGGCGTTTTTTGCGCTGTGTCGAAGCTTATGTCGCCAGCCAGATCACTCTTGCCAAGAACGCCCTGAATCTGGGTGGCGCTCCACAGCAGGCCGCGTTTGCTGAGTTGTCCGCGAAGCTTGTAAGGCGGTGTAGAAGGCAACACCACACCCGTCAGCTTGAAGAGCTCGTCAAGGTTTCTGCCCTGAATGTCAAACGTGGCATTCAGACCTGAAAATTCCAGCAGATTTTCAACCGAACCTTTGGCCTTCAGGCTTGTTTTGCCAGACAGCGCATTAACCTCGACTGGAAACGATTGCGTGAAATCACGGCCGAGCTGCAATACACCGCCCGTACGGCCATTGGCAGTGAACGGCTCGTTGTTCCACTTGCCTGCGGCTTGATAGCTCAGAGGCAACTGCGCCGTTGCATTTTGAGACGTTGAGGGGACAGAATCCAGCATGAAGAGTGCTGTCATGTCGGCACCCCGGCTGGAGGCCAAATACTTTAAGGTCCCACGATCAACTGTCAACGCGCCGATTTTGGGCGTAGCGCTTGCATCGGACGTATCGCGCGACAAAGCCCAGGTGCGCCTGCCGTCAGGCTCTATTTGCAAACCGATTTGCGGCTCGAACAGGGCAATGCGTGGCAAATCCACTTTGCCAAACAACAGTGGTAGCAGCCTGATGTCAAATTCAGCGGCTCTGGCTTTCACCAGATACGGCTCGCGCGCCCATTCGGGATTGGCAAACTCAAGGCCATCTGCCCTGACTGTGGTGGTTCTGCCAAGCTTGACCGATAGCTGCTCGGTAATTTCAAATCGCCGCCCCAACTCTCCCGACACATAGCGATTCAGGGGCCCTCGCAACATGTCCCAAGGAAAGAACGACACCACCAAAACCAACAGAAGTATCAAGCTTGCGAAACCGATCAAAAATCGTTTGACAAGAGTCGGTCTGAAAACGGGGGGCGTCATGTGCATTCTTCTTCAAATTTTTGAACTCGTCAGCCAGTGTGACCAATGAACCATTTTCTAGGGGCGACAGATTCGCTTTCGTGGTCAAGCAGGACGCAAATATGTGGGCAGATACCTACGAACTACGCAACAGTAGGAAACATCCTACAAAGATGTGTGAGCATCAAGCGCAAAATACAGCCAGCTTGGCTTAACTACAAAATCACTTACCCGGACTCCAGCTGTGCGATTGAAAACCTATCTTGTTGAAGACAATCCCACGATTCGTGACAACCTGATTGCAACCCTTGAAGAATTGGCCGACATTGATGCCGTTGGCACGTCCGACAGTGAAAACGAAGCCAAAGTGTGGCTACAGGACAACCCCCATCAGTGGGACTTGGCCATTCTTGATCTGTTTTTAAAGCAGGGTAGCGGACTGGGCGTGCTGGCAGCTTGCCACGCAAGGAAACCGTCGCAAAAGGTGGTGGTGCTGACCAACTACGCCACGGCAGACATCAGGCAGCGCTGCGCGCAACTGGGGGTTGATGCAGTGTTTGACAAGTCCAATGAAATTGACGCGCTGATCGAGTTTTGCATGCAACAAAGCGGCGCTCCCATTCTGTGAAAAAAATGCCGGCTATTCTCACCATGGCCGGGCATCAGCTCACGTCAGTCAATCAGTTTATTTTTCAGCGCGTAATATGTCAGGTCGCTGTTGGATGCGAGGCTCATTTTTTCCATCACACGGGTACGGTAGGTGCTGACGGTTTTAACGCTGAGCGACAAGGCTTTGGCAATGTCACCGGCCGTTTCGCCTTTTGCCAACTTCAAAAAAACCTGAAACTCACGCTCGGACAATTGCTCATGCGAGGCCATGTCCTGCGGGCGGTTCAGTTGCTGGGCCAGCAGCTCTGCAACACTTGGCGTGATGTAGCGTTTGCCCAAAGAAATAACCCGTATGGCATCGACAATTTCTGCCGGGTCACACTCCTTGTTGAGGTATCCGCTGGCGCCCTGGCGAATCAGGTTAACCGCGTAATGCTCCTCAGGGTAACCGCTCAAAATCAAAATGCCGACGTCAGGCGCCTTGGCGCGAATCATGGCCAATGCATCAATGCCGCTTTGTCCTGGCATGGATAAGTCCATGACCAGTATGTCAAGTTCCACATTGCGCACCAGATCAATGGCTTCGCGGCCACTGGCGGCTTCCCCTGCTACACGCAAGTCAACATGCTCAGAAAAGAACTGCTTGAGCCCAGAACGCACGATGGCGTGGTCATCAACGATGCCGATTTTGATCATGTTATTTTTCTCCGTAGATTTCAGTTGACAAATTTAAGTGGGCAAACCCACCATCTAAAGCGATTTCCCAAATTGATTATTGACGACATAAGCCGCAACCCCTGTAGGAGGATTTCCCGTGAATATTTTTAGATTGCCCAGAATGGCCATCAGCCTGCCACTGGCAATATTGACTGTTGTTGGGCTCATACTGATCAATGAAGCGAGTTTTCGCAGCTCTACCGATGCGGTGGCCGACATGCAGGAAGCGCAGTTGACACGTGGCGCACTGAATGATCTGACACAAACCATCCTTGACGCAGAAACCGGCCAACGCGGCTATTTGCTGACGGGTGATGAACGCTATCTGGAGCCTTACAACAGCGCAATCAACCAGGTCAACCAGCAACTGGACACACTGCGACAGATTTTCGCGCCCTACAAAGATCAGTTGGGTGAATTCGCCATCTTGTCCAGGCACATTTCGCGCAAACTGGCAGAGCTGGATTTATCCATCCGCATGCGGCGCGACAACAAGGAAGAAGCCTGGCGCTTCGTGTTGACGACCGATATCGGCAAAGAGCAGATGCAGGCGATTCGCGAGCAAACCACCAAGCTGGCCGCTGCCAGCGTCAGCAATATGGCGCAAGGCAATGCGCAGATCAAGCGGACACTGCTGCTGTCGCGCATTGGCGTTTCCATCCTGGCACTTGTGGGCTTGCTGGCTTTTTACATGTACCTGTTGCAAACCAAGGCGCTGCTCAAGGCGGGCGACCAGGAGCAGGAATCCCTCAAGCGAGAGCGTGATCAGCTCGATTTGCAGGTGCGTGATCGCACCGCCAATCTGGCCGAGCTGGCAACCCACCTGCAAAATGTGCGCGAAGACGAGCGCGGCCACCTGGCACGCGAGTTGCACGACGAACTGGGCGCACTGCTAACCGCCGCCAAACTCGACGTTGCGCGGCTCAAATCGCGCCTGGGTGCCACCCAGCCGGAAGCCATTGAGCGTTTGGCACACCTGACAACCACCCTGAACAGTGGCATTGCACTAAAGCGCCGGATTGTTGAAGACCTGCGGCCATCGTCGCTGTCGCACCTGGGTCTGGTGGCCTCACTGGAAATTCTGGCGCGCGAGTTTGAAGAGCGAGCCGACCTGTCGGTCACGACCGACCTGGAAAATGTTGACCTGGGCGGCTCTGCGCAACTGACGGTATACCGGTTGGTACAAGAGTCATTGACCAACATCGGCAAGTACGCACAAGCCACGCAAATCGTCATCAGCCTGCATGGCATGGACGGTTACGTCTCGGCAGAGGTACGTGACAACGGCAAGGGATTTGACGCCGGTGCCGTCAGCGCCAGCAGCCACGGCCTGAGCGGCATGCGTCACCGGGTGGAAGCTGCAGGCGGTCGTTTCACCGTCAACTCGCACCCTGACGCGGGCACCACAATTACCGCCGTCTTGCCAAAAGACCACTGATTCAGCGTGCCGGTTTATCAGTCAACCGGCCACTCATAGCGGTCTGTGGGCCACCTCCTACACACAGTGGTCTGCAGCACTGACAAAAGCGTAGGAAGGTAGCCGATGATGCAAAACATCTAACCGAAATAAGCTTTCAGCATGCGCTTGGGGCGTGCCTGTGTACAGGCCTTGCCTTAAGTCAAATCAACACCAATGGTCAAAAACCAAGGAGCTGTTCATGCTGCAATATTCCGTCATTTTTCTGGTCGTCGCGCTTGTTGCGGCTCTTTTTGGCTTTGGCGGAATAGCCGCTGGAGCGGTTGAAATCGCCAAGATTCTGTTCTTCATCTTCGCCGTCATGGCGATCGTTACCTTCGTTTTCAGCCTCGTTAAAAAGCGCTGAGGCCATCATCAAAATTTGTCATTATTCGCTTCAATCCACCCGCCCCTGCTCTCCAAAAAACCCAAAGGAAAATCATGATCACTTCTGCTACCGCCCAGCAAAACGTCAACCAGGCAGCCAACAGCCTGTCCCAGTCTGCTGACAAAGCGATTGATTCAACCCGCAACTATGCCAATCATGCACTGGATATGGCTGACGAGAAAATGCACAACCTGCGCAGTGGTGTGCAGCCAGCGCTCGAAAAGCTGACGCGCAGGGCCGAAGAGTACGCGCACCAGGGAATGGACATGGCGGTCAACGCCAAGGACAAGGCGCGTGAGTCGTTGTCGCATTACGGTTCAGTGACCACCCGCTACGTGGCCGACAAGCCAGTGCAGTCGGTGCTGATTGCCGCTGCTGTGGGCGCTGCTGTTGCCTTGCTGGTTTCTTCAGCACGCAACCGTCACCACTATTGATCATTTGACAGCACCGATCAATCTTTGAAACCTCAACCGCACTGACACATGTTGCACCCGCTTTTTTCAACGCTGATCCAGCGCCCCGATTTGCTGGTGGAGCATGTCTCTGCCTACAGCGCGCTGCTTCACCAAGAGGCCGCGCTAGCGGGTTCACAGTTGGCCAGCCGCTTTATGGCTTGGGGCATTGCGGCTTTGTGCGGTCTGGTGTTTGTGCTGTTTGCTGGCATGGCGCTCATGATGGGCATGCTGCATAACCAGTTCCACTGGGTGTTGCTGGCCGTACCAGGAACTGCGCTGCTACTGACGTTAATCGCCTTTTCCAAGGCCAAAAAACCTCTGACCGAAGCCCGCTTTACAGAGCTCAAAGCGCAAGTCGACAGTGACATTCAGGCGCTCAAGGCCGCGTGATGAAAACTACGCCATGACACCCATACCCGACTCACCTCAAGACCGGTTAGCAGCTTCTCGCAAGGCATTGGTTCGGCAAATGACGCGCGCCAACGGCCGCCCTGACAACGACCCACAAGATCATTTTGGTGAACCAAAGCAGCCGTCTGCACATGGCAACCTGAACGCGGAGCGCGGTGGCGCGTGGCAGCTGTTCACCCAGGCTGTTGCAACCTGGTGGCAACATCATCCGTTGCAAATTGCTGTTGACATTGGCAAGCCTTTTTTAAACAGCTTTGCGCGCGACAAGCCCGTACAACTGCTGGGTGTTGCCGCAGGCGTTGGTGCAGCTGTGGTGTTGATCAAGCCGTGGAGACTGGTGTCTATGACTGGTCTGGCTCTGGCGGCATTCAAGTCGACCAGGATATCCACGACCTTGCTTTCAATGCTGACGCACGCAACACCAAAGCAATATTCCAGACAAGTACAACAACCCCTGAAAGACACACCATGAAAGCGCAAGAAATCAACATGACAGAGCAGCTGAAGATAGACGAAAAGGGCTTGAAAGACGCCCGAAAAAGCCTCGATGACGGTGCCGTAACACCCGCCTACGGCCCGCACCGCGAAGCCATCATCAAGCTTTTGAATGACTCACTGGCCACTGAACTGGTCTGCGTTTTGCGCTACAAGCGCCACCACTTTATGGCCAGCGGTCTGGCATCACCCAAAATTGCTGAAGAGTTCATGGTCCATGCCCATCAAGAAACTGCCCATGCTGACCGTATTGCCAGGCGCATTGTGCAACTGGGCGGCGAGCCAGACTTTTCACCCGGCACACTGCTTGAACGCAGTCACGCGGACTATGACGAATCCAACGATCTGAAAACCATGATCCGCGTCAACCTGATTGCCGAGCGTGTAGCGGTTGAAACCTATCGCCAGATGATTGCATTAATCAGCGACCATGACAGCACCACACGCCGGATGCTGGAAGATATTCTGGCCGACGAAGAAGAACACGCCGATGAACTGGCCGACTGGCTGGAAGACTGAACCTGATTCGATTGTTATCCGCATGCCGCCAGTGTGGTGCCGCTGGCGGGCAGGCTTTTTAAACTTTGCACCAATGTCAATAAATCTACTCTAGAGGAACACACCATGAACTCCAATCGCACCCTTCGCACCACCGCACTCGTCTGTGCATTCGCCGCTCTGGCTGGCATGACTGTTTTGACCACCGGCTGCGCTGTTGTGCGTGGCCAGGAAACAGCCGGCTCCTATGTTGATGATGCCGCCATCACCACTTCCGTCAAGGCCAGAATGGTTGAGGACAAAACCGTGTCGGCTGCCGCCATCAATGTTGAAACGCTCAATGGTACGGTTCAGCTGTCAGGCTTTGCCAAGTCTGGCGCTGAAAAGGCTCAGGCTGAAAGCATTGCGCGCAATGTCAAGAACGTTCGCGCTGTGCGCAACGACATCGTGATCCGTCCTTGATGCTCAGTGCTGCCGGCTTGATTTGACGTCAGACCGGTTATAAAAAAACCTCCTGATGGAGGTTTTTTTTGGCTCGCAAAAGGCGGGTGCCTCAACTGCCTTTAACCGTGAGTTTGTTGCTGACAGACGCCACACCCTTGATGCTTTTGGCCAATGTGGTGGCCTTGTCGCGCGCCGCTGCTGTGGGTGCTGGGCCATACAGCGTCACATTGCCGTCTTTGGTGTCAACATCGATTTTGATGGCGCTCAAATCCGCGTCTTTGGCAAACTCGGATGAGATGGATGCCGTGATGGCGGCATCGTCAGCTTTGCCAGCCATCGACTGGGCTGCGTTTGCTCCTGAGGTTTCCGCTTTTTGTGTGGCGTCTTTCATCGCGTCACCGGCTCTGGCAATGGCGGCCTCAGCTTTGGCTTTCGCCTCTGCCGCCGCCTGCTCCGTGCTGGCTACTGCTGAGTCAATTTTTTGACCTGCGGTTTGACCATCGTCACTTTTACCGCAAGCAGTCAATGCCGCCAAGGCAAGAATGGACAGCACTGCGGCGGCTGACTTGAGGTTGTGCGGTACGGTAGAAGATAAATTAAATGTCATAAAAACTCCGGGGAAAAATAGGAAACCTCAAATCAGTCCAACGATTCAAATCTTGTCGATGATTTTTTTGGCCTGGTCCTTGATGTTTTCTTTGGCATCGCCGTAGCCCGCCTGCACTTTTCCTTTGACCTGCTCGGCTGTGCCCTCAGCTTGCAGGCGATCATTGCCCACCAGCTTGCCAGCCGCTTCCTTGACTTTGCCGCTGGTTTGTTCGACACGGCCTTTGACTTGATCCTTGTTCATGTTGGTTCCTTGAAGGGTTAAAAATGATTCAGCACTGAGCCCTGGGGCGTGCCGCAGGCTGACACAGCCTGCCTCAACAATTTATCCGCTGGCACGGCAAGGGATGGTCAGACGGGACCGCTTTTTATGTAGGACAAGCTGGTTTTACCTTGGTTGCTGGCAAGGGCCATACCGCTTTCTGAACAGCCGGGGCTCTTCTGCCTGTCCAGCGCTGAACACACCCCGCCGCGCGGCCTGCGCCTGGGCAAACTCATCGGCATACAGCGCACGTCTGGCGCGATAGCTGTACACCCAGGCATGGCCCTGCGCCACCTGCCAGCGGCCCATGTCCCGACCCTGCAGATGCACGGTGCCAATGGTGCGGCCATAGTCGTCATGCGCACGTGATGTGACCGTGACCTTTTGACCCAATACGCGCGCTTTGAGCGTATCACGCGCCTGAATGCCGCCTGGCTGGCATATTTCTGGTGCGTCAATGCCCTGGATGCGTACTTTGATTGGCGGCTGACTGGCGCTGGTGTTAACCCACAGCGTATCGCCATCGACCACTCGCGTGACCGTGCCCACCTGCGCCTGCCGCGTCGCGGCTGTGGCCTGCAAAGTCATCAATACAAACACTGCAAACGCTATTAATTCAGGAGCTGCTTGCGCCCGTATCCATTGGGCTAGAGGCCTAAAATATAGGTAAAAACAGGGCTTTTTGATCATTTTCAAAGGTTTTTTAGATAAAAAACCAAAACAAGTTGCTCTTTGCCACGTCGCAGGATGCGTATCGCGTTCGTCCGCCCCTGATGTTGGTACAGGCGTTTGAATGCATGATCAGGCTGTGATGATCCAGCCTTCCAGCGGATCCATGTTGTGCGGCAAACCATAAAGCGGCGCGCCCTGATCGTGCTGACCTTGCGCCCAGGCCGCTTGCATCAGGCAAAGCACCGCGTCCAGCGCATCGCCTTTGGCGTCCTCCACCAGCATGTCGCGCTGTGCGTGGCTGAGCTTAAGACGCAGTTTCAGGCGGGTTTGGCCCAATTCCAGTGCGGTGATCAGGTCCTTGCGGGCAATCAGACGCTCGGGTGTCTGTTTGGCCTTGTCGTCACTTTTGTAGCTGCGGCTGCCCAGCACCTCGCGCGCCAGCAGGCCGGGGTACGCTTCAAGTGCAACCTTGTTTAGGTTGCCTGGGTGCAGGCCAGGAAAGTGGCAGCCCACTTCAATCAGCCGCGGCACACCCGCATGCAGCATGTAGGCCACTGGCGGGTTGACCCATTTCATGCTGGGGCTGCTGCCTGCTGGCAAGTCAGCAGCGCGGTGGGCGAACTTGCCGCCGATGGGCCGAGCGTCACAAAAGGCTTTGAAAGTGGCGCGAATGTCCGCGCGCGAAAGCGGGGCGTAGTGCTGCATACAGGCCAGCCAATCGGTGGGCCAATTCAATGCCTCAACCAGCTCGCGCGGCAGGCCAAAAGGCAAATCAAAACCGCCAACCCAATGCGGCTGGGCTTGAAGCCACTGAGCCCAAGCATCCAGCGTGTCAAATTTCTCAATTTTCAGGAGCGTGCAGCGCCCGAATTTAAGTGGCTCATGAGCCACATGATCAGACACTGCAACCACAACAGGCTTGCGTCCGGAGGGGCTGGACGAAAAATCGCAACCAATCAAACGCATGAACGGCGCTCAGGGTTTGGCAGGAGAGACCATGGGCCAGCCGCGCTGCGCCCACTCGCTCATGCCGCCGTTGACAAAGCGGACATGTGCATAGTTTTTTTCACCCAGTTGCTTGCGCAGGGCTCGCAGCGTGGCACTGGACCGGTTTTGCGTTCGGCAAATCAGCAGCACTGGCGTTTTGGAGTCGACAGGAATCTCGCGCAACCGCTGACCGATCTGGCTCATGGGCAGCAGCCTGACACCGGCTGCAACACCTGTGGCGTGTTCTTCGGGCTCGCGTATGTCGATCAGAACAGCCTGGCCTGCATCGTGCAGGCGGCGCGCATCATCCAGGCCGATACGCTCTTCAACCGGTGTTTGCGCCCACACGTGGCGCCATAAAAAAGGGCTGCACACAGCAGCCCCGAAAGGGAGAAAGTAACGCCTTTTCAAGGTCAGGACCGGCCCATGATGGATGCTGTGGCCATCAACTCTTCCAGCAGCGCAAGCGATACGTCACCCGATACCGCATAGGGGTTGAACTCTGGTTTTTCCGAATATTTCAACAGGATGGATGTGTTGAGCTTGGCCACGTTGACCTGGCCCATGGTCCAGCCACCAAAGCGGCGCTCCATGATTTCTTCATAGTGCAGCAGCACCACGTCTTTGTGACGCACATCTTTTTGAATATGACCATACAGCGCGCTAACCTGCAGGCGGCCGCCTTCCAGCGCCTGCAAAAAAATGCCGCCACCATAGCAAAGAATGCCCGTTATCCCGCTGGCCGGATTGTGGTTTCGGGACTGCGCCAAGATGGACTCGGTAGCCGTTGCAGATTCAGTATCAGCCAGACGACTGGCATATAAAAGGCGGACCAACATGGGGATGTACTCGGGTTACTGAAAATAATGAATGAAAGGCGTGACGGCGAGGTCAGTGCGATGACTTGGGAATCAGCGATAAAAACTCACGGCGCAGGTTAGGGTCCTTCAGGAACACGCCGCGCATGACCGAATTGATCATTTTGCTGTCCAGGTCTTTCACGCCGCGCCAGCCCATGCAGAAGTGGCTGGCTTCCATCACGATGGCCAAGCCATCAGGCGTTGTTTTTTCCATGATCAGATCGGCCAGTTGCACCACCGCCTCTTCCTGAATCTGTGGCCGTCCCATCACCCACTCGGCCAGGCGCGCATATTTGGACAGGCCGATCACATTGGTGTGTTCGTTGGGCAAAACGCCAATCCAGACCTGGCCAATCACTGGGCAAAAGTGGTGTGAACAGGCACTGCGTACAGTGATGGGGCCGACGATCATCAGCTCGTTCAGGTGCTCTGCGTTGGGGAACTCGGTCACCGCAGGGGCTGGCAGATAGCGGCCCTTAAACACCTCGTTCAGATACATTTTGGCCACGCGGCGTGCCGTGTTGTTGGTGTTGTGGTCGTTTTCGGTGTCAATCACCATGCTGTCCAAAACGCCCTGCATCTTGGCTTGCACCTCGTCGAGCAGCTTTTCCAGCTCGCCTGGCTGGATAAACTGGGCGATGTTGTCGTTAGCGTTGAAGCGCTTTTTGGCAGCGGCCAAGCGCTCGCGGATCTTGACCGATACCGGGGTGCCTTCGTCTGTGGTGTTGGGTAATGAATGATTTAATTTCTTGGGCATCGCTTGATTTTACCAAACCGGTGAAAACCTCGGCTTAGCCCTTTACGGGATATGTTTTAGGGCTCCAAGCCAATGAATACCTGTACAAATTGCTACGTTTTTAATAGCGATTTCAGGTCGTCCAGCGTATTGGCCTCGTTTAGCGGCTTGTCAGTGCGGATACGCAGCATGCGCGGAAAGCGCACGGCAATGCCGCTTTTGTGGCGCGGGCTCAGGTTGATGCCCTCAAAACCCAGCTCAAACACCAGCGTCGGCTTGACGCTGCGCACCGGGCCAAACTTTTCCAGTGTGGTTTTGCGTATCACGCTGTCGATTTGTTTGAACTCTTCGTCCGTCAGGCCCGAATAGGCTTTGGCGAAAGCCACCAGTTGTAATCCATCGCGATTGACAGGTTCGCGCTTTTCAATCGCTTTAACGACGGCGTCTGCTTCCTGAGCGTCGAGCGGCGTGCGATTCCACACCGCAAAGGTGTAGTCGGTGTAAAGCGATGCACGCCTGCCGTGACCCGCTTGTGCGTAGATCAGTACGCAGTCGGTGGTCATGGGTTCGATTTTCCATTTCCACCACAACCCGTCAGCCTTTGTTCGACCCGTTCCATAGGCGGCATCCATGCGTTTGAGCATGAAGCCCTCAACGCCGCGTGCGCGTGACTGCGTTCGCAGAGCGGAAAAGTCAGCCCAAGACGCAAGACGCTCAATCGGTGACAGCTTCAATCGGGTAGCGACAAGAACTTGCTCAAGCTGCGTGCGCCGCGCGTATTGTGGCAACGCCCGGATGTCCCGACCGCCCGTTTCAAGGAGGTCGTAGGCCATGAAGGTCACTGGCGCATCTGCAAGGATTTTTTTACCCAGTGTTTTGCGGCCAATGCGCTGCTGTAGCAGGGCGAACGGAGCGGGTGCGTTGTCAGTCCAGACCATGATCTCTCCATCCAGCACGGTTCCATCAGGCAGCTTGGATGCCAGCGCCACAATTTCTGGAAAGCGTTCGGTCACCAGTTCTTCGCCGCGCGACCAGACCCACACCTGCCCTGCCCGCTTGACGATTTGCCCGCGAATGCCGTCGTACTTCCACTCGACCTGCCAGTCACTGACCGAACCCAGCTTGCTGTCAAAGTCAGCAAGCGTTGCATCCAGCTGATGCGCCAGGAAAAACGGATACGGTTGGCCAGCATCCATCACCTCAAGAACGCCGTCTTCAGAACGGGCCACCAGCGCTTCAAACTTGCTGGCCGTCGGCCAGACCTTGGCATCCACATAGCCCATCATGCGCTGGGCAATGCGCTTGGCGTCTATCCCTGAATGGGCCGCCAGCGCACGTTGCACCAGCAGTTTGCTGACACCCACACGAAAGCCACCGCCCACGAGCTTGATCAGCAAAAACCGCCCGCGTGAATCGAGTTCACGCCAATAGCTTTGAACGCGCTGGGCAATCTCGTCTTCATGCAAGCCGCGCAAGGGCAGGAGGCGTTCTTCCATCCATACGGCCAGGCCCACATCGCTGGCTTCAAAGTCGAGCGGCAAGATGTAGGCAATGGTTTCGGCCAGGTCGCCCACCGCCTGGTAGCACTCTTCAAACAACCAGTCGTCAATGCCTGCAGCTTCAGAAGCCAGAGCGCGCAGCGCAGCAGTTTTAACCACCTGCCGGGGCTTACCGCCTGACAGAAAATAGACCGCCCAAGCCGCATCAGCAGGCGGTTCGGCTTTGAAGTACGCCTGCAACGCAGCGACTTTGGCGTTGGTGGAGGTGGTGCTGTCCAGTTCGGTAAAAAGCGCTGCAAAGTGCTTCATAAAGCGACTTTTTCCTCAGCAGCGTCGTCGCCGTATTCGGTTTGAAAAGATTCAGCCTGCAAGCCTTGTTCAGACAAATACCGCACCATGACAGGAATACTGCCGTGGGTCACGATGACGCGCTGCGCACCCGTGGCGCCAATCGCACCCATCAACCCCGGCCAGTCGGCGTGGTCACTCAGCACAAAGCCTTTGTCATAACTGCCACGCCGCCGCGCACCGCGCAACTGCATCCAGCCGCTGGCAAAGGCGTCGCTGAAGTCGCCAAATCGCTTGATCCAAGGCCCCGCGGCTGCACTTGGCGGGCAGAGCACCAAGGCGCGTTTGAAGACGGCTGGGTCAGTCACTTCACTGACCAGTTTGGTTTCAGGCAAGTTCACACCCGCGTCGCGATAAGCGGTGTTGAGAGTTTGAATCGCACTGTGAACAACAATAGGCGCAATCGATGCATCCAACCCGCTCAAAATACGCTGCGCCTTGCCAAAGCTGTAGCACATCAGCACACTGGCTCTGCCGACAGTCGCATTGGCCGCCCACCAGGCGTTGATTTCTGCAAACACCTCGGCATCAGGTCGCCACCGGTAAATCGGCAAACCGAAGGTGGACTCGGTGATAAACACATCGCAGGGTACCGCTTCAAACGGGGCGCAAGTAGCGTCAGGAGCCACCTTGTAGTCACCACTGGCCACCCAGGTCTGGCCGCCGTGTTGCAAACGCACCTGGGCGGAACCCAGCACGTGGCCTGCGGGATGCAGCGACACAGTCACACCGTTGTGCGTGACCACCTCGCCATATTGCACGGCTTGCAATGCAATCCCCTGGCCCAGGCGCGAACGCAGCACGCCTTCAGCCGGGGCAGCAGCCAGGTAGTGGCTGTGGCCAGTACGTGCATGGTCAGCGTGGGCGTGGGTGATCACAGCGCGATCAACGGCACGCCACGGGTCGATGTAAAAATCGCCGGGCGGGCAATACAGGCCTTCCGGCCTTTGAACGATTAAATCCTGCATGCGTCAGACTGTCAGTAACGCTTGCCGGTCACCCACAGCAATCCACGCATGACACCGTAAGCAAACCAGTCCAGCATGCGCGTGACGACGGGCCTTTCAGAGTGAGACAGCGGGTCAATTCGGCCGTCTTGCAGTGCAACTGCACTCAAAAGACGACCCCGCAACTCGTTGGCAAACGCCGCGCCTTCAATCACCACATTGGCCTCACGCGCCAGGAGCAAGCTCAAAGGATCAAGATTTGACGAACCGACGGTGGCCCAATGACCGTCAATCACCGCCACCTTGGCATGCAGAAAGCTCTTGGCGTAAGCATGGATTTCAACCCCTTCTTTCAACAACGCGTCAAACACGGGTCTGGCGGCGTGGTATTGCATGAAGTATTCATACCTGCCTTGCAACAGCACCGTGACTTTGACACCCCGCCGGGCCGCGCCAATCAGCGCCCGGCGGAGTTTGCCACCGGGCAAAAAATAAGCGTTGGCAATCAAGATTTCTTGCCTGGCATGACCCATCGCTTTGAGGTAACTTTTTTCAATGCTGCTGCGGTTACCCAGGTTGTCCCGCAGCACCAGCGCAGCATGAACGGTGGGTGTGTTGCCACCCGCCTCAGCCGGAGGGGCAGATTCCAATTCTCCAGGGGTTCGACCGCCATAACCAGCTGCTTTGAACTCCTCCCATGCAACGCTTAAGTGGCGCTGGCGCGCACTGTAGCCAGCTTGTACGCGCCACCACAGCAGCGTGACCGCCTCAGCCGCATCAATGGCCAGCGGGCCCGTGGCTGAAATGGCAAAGTCAAACCGGGGCTCTGTCAATGCCCCATGGTTGGGGTCATAAAAATCGTCCAGCACATTGATGCCGCCGCAAAACACCCTCTGCTGGTCTATCACGCACAGCTTGCGGTGCAACCTGCGCCAGGCAAGTGGCTGCAACAAGGACCAATTGGAGGCCAGGGGCGAGTACACACACCATTGCACGCCCGCACTGCGTATTTTTTCCTGCCACTCGGGCGGTAGCGGCTGCGAGCCAATGCCATCGACCAATACCTGCACTGTCACCCCACGCTGGGCCGCGCGAATCAGGGCGTTGGCCACATCAGCACCCGCACCGAAAACATCGAACAGGTAAGTCTCCATCTGCACCCAGGCAGTGGCGCCATCAACTGCTTCAATGAGCGCAGGAAAATACTCCCGGCCACCTTGAAACAGACGCAGATTTTCAGCGATGTGTCTGGCTCTTTTATCGGGCTGACGGCTTGGCTTCATAACCGAAGGTTACGTTATAAATCGGGACAACATCAGTATTGCCTCTGCATTGGAGGGTGAATAGCAGGCATCCGCAGCCGCGCAGTAAGGCAGCCACTGAAAGGCTGTGTGCTCGGCAGGGCTCAGCGTAATTGGCGTTCCGGCGGGTACACACAAACTGAAGACATGTTCAGTGTTGCGGGTGACACCGGGTGCATAGCGGTACTGCCAGGCTGGGTAAATGTCGTAAATATTGGACACAGCCCAATCCATGAAGCGGCTGACTGCAGCACTGATGCCAGTTTCTTCAAGAACCTCTCGCTGGGCAGTGAGCAGAAGATCTTCGTTCAAGCTGTCTTTGGAGCCCGTCACGCTTTGCCAAAAACCGGGGTTGTCGGTTTGGACTTGCCCCGTTTCCACGGACAGTTTGAGCTTCTTTATTGAAGCTGTTTAATTATCTGAGTTTCTGTGTTGATTATTTTTTCTTGATGTTTCCTCTCAAAGTTATTTGGCGACTGGTAATTCAATCCTGAATGGCGTCTTCGCGGGTTGTACCAACTCTCAATCCAGGTAAAGACCGCAAGACGCGCCTCAGTCTTTGTCTTCCAACTGCGCCGGGCAATCAGCTCGCACTCCAGACTTGCAAAGAAGCTCTCGGCCATGGCGTTGTCATAGGCATCGCCCACCGACCCCATTGAAGGCCGTACACCCATTTCTTTGCACCGATTGCCAAAGGCAATGCTGGTGTATTGACTACCTTGATCAGAGTGGTGAATCACCGATTCAGGCCTTCGGGTCATCAGCGCCATGTTCAGCGCCAGAATCACCAGATCCGACGTCATGCGCTCACCAAACGCCCAGCCCACCACTTTGCGGCTGTACACATCGATGACCATGGACAAGTACAGGAAACCTGTCCACGTCGGGATATAGGTCATATCAGCCACCCACAACTGATTGATATCCGTCGCTACAAACTCCCGATTCACCAAGTCAGGGGCTGGACGATGGCGTACGTCGCGCTCAGTTGTGACGCAGTAGCTGCGGCGCCTGCTCACGCCGCGTATCTGTGCCTGACGCATCAGGCGGGCAATGCGTTTGCGGCTGGCCATAACGCCCTCGTCCTGTAGCTCAGCGCGGATGCGCGGCATGCCGTAGGTCTGGTCACTGGCAACAAACGCTTGACGAATCTGTGCCGTCAGCACGATATTGGCCTGTTGACGTTGACACATCGGGCGCGCTAGCCAGCCGTAAAAACCGCTGGCCGATACCTTGAGGGTCTTGCACATCGTACGCACGGGTAGTTCGGCCTGGTTTGCGGCAATCAGCGCGTAGACGGGGTAAACGTCTTGTCGCCGTTGTTGGCAAACCAGGCCGTAGCCTTTGCCAATATGTCGCGCTCCATCTGGACTTGGCGCAGTTTGCGGCGTAGTTCAATTAACTCTTGGCGTTCGCTGGCACTGAGTGCGCCGGCCTGTAGAGGAGCTATGCCGCTGGCCTCATCGGCTTGGCGCATCCAGTTCATGATGCTGGTGGCGTGGCAGCCAAACTCCTTAGCCAGCTCGCCTGGCTTTCTGCCTGCTCTAACCAATTCAATCATCTGATCACGAAATTGCGCCGGATACGGCGGCTTGGGGGTATGCGGTTTGGACACTTCGGACTCCTTCTGTATGAACAATAAGGTGTCCGTGAAATAGGGTCAACTCCAGTTCGCTCAATCAGCAAAACTTCACGCTCCGGCGTGTGGATGATGACCAGAACCGATTCTGGGATTTTGAAGGGCTGTGCGATCTTCAGATTTGTCATCGGCGAGAAATTAATCAGCAGCAAGCCCGCCAACGCTCCGACTCATGCACGGAACAAGTCCTTCACACCAAAGACCGTGGTCTTCAACGATCTTATTTTGTAATGCGAACCGATCGGCATGGTCTTCCTGAAAGCGCTTTCTACGAAGCTCAAACTCCGCCTGACTTTCAGAATCCAACAGCATTTTGGGGCGTTCGCTCTCGATTTCTGTTACTGACGATTTCGATTGAGAATCGATTGGGCAAGTCATATTAGCCGTCAATCGTCAGTGAAAAAATCAGAATCAATTCGCTTGAGGTGGTAACTCGCAGCAACTGAAACACCCAAGTCATGCTCGATCATTAATTCAGCTAAACGCGGGCCATCGATCAACACAATTTTGTAGGAGCGACTGGTGCGCGCTGCCAGCAGCGCAGCAGGCGTGAAATTACTTGTGGTTATGAATACGCCCTTCTGCGCTCCCTTGGCATCGAGCGCCCCTTTGAAATCACGAATTGGGCCTTCACCCACGCTGCCTTCCCAGCGCTTGGCTTGCAGATAAATTGCGTCCAGACCTAAACGGTCTTCATTGATGATGCCGTCGATGCCACCATCACCAGACTTGCCAACGGCTTGGCCTGCTTCCTGTCTGCTACCACCGTAACCCATTTTTAGAAGCAGTTGGACGACCAAGCGTTCGAAAAAATCAGGATCACACTGCTTAACAGCATCGATTATTTCAATTGCAAGCGCTTGGCCAGTTTGCTCAATGATGACACTCAAACGCTCTTCAGGAGATGCCAAATTTTCCTCTGATTCAAGAGGCTGTAGTTTGGTCAAACCTAAATTTGGTGTCGAATTTTGAAGACTATCTTGTTTCCAAATGTCGTACCTGCGACTGACTTCATCCAAGAATACTCTGGCATCAAATGGTTCTTTGATCGAACTCCTACCTTCGTCAGATATTGTCCAAATCGATTTAGCTTTACGTACATAGCCCGCTTTGACCAGACCAACGGATGCAAAAGCGAAAATGGATCTCCAGCGTACATTCCCCGAGGTTTCGTACCTTTGTTTAGCCCACTCATCAAGCGGCACAGTTCGCTCGATTTCAGACATCAAGTCTGCGTGCCGCATTTGTCCATCTGAAACTTTTGATAGCGCAGTTAAAGCTGCGAAATGCATATCCGAAATCAACTTACCAGAACGAGACAATGGGCGCGACATTCAAAACTCCAATGAAAAAAGGGCACTGATCCAGCGCCCTTTTATTTTGCATCAAATAGAAAACTAGGCCGCCGCAGGCGTCCGCAAGCGAATGTGCAACTCTTTGAGCTGCTTCTCGTCTACCGGGCTAGGCGCATGCGTCAGCAGGCACTGGGCGCGTTGGGTTTTCGGGAAGGCAATCACGTCGCGGATGGACTCAGCGCCTGTCATCATGGTCACGATGCGGTCCAAGCCAAAAGCCAGGCCTCCGTGTGGTGGTGCGCCGTATTGCAGCGCATCGAGCAAGAAGCCAAACTTTTCTTGTGCTTCTTCAGGGCCGATCTTGAGGGCGTCAAACACCTTGCTCTGCACATCGGCCTGGTGGATACGCACCGAGCCGCCACCCAACTCCCAGCCGTTGAGCACCATGTCGTAGGCTTTGGCAATGCACTTGCCGGGGTCGGTGTCCATCCAGTCTTCGTGGCCGTCTTTAGGCGCGGTGAAGGGGTGGTGTACAGCGCTCCAGCGGTTGTTGGCTTCGTCATGCTCGAACATGGGAAAGTCCACCACCCACAGCGGCTTCCAGCCTGCCGTGAACAGACCCAGCTTTTTGCCCAAGGCACTCAAGCCGACCTTCAGTCGCAACGCACCCATGCTGTCGTTGACGATTTTGGCCTTGTCGGCACCAAAGAACAGCAGGTCGCCGTTAGCGACACCCGTGCGCTTCAAAATCTCGTCAATCGCCGCATCATGGATGTTTTTGACAATCGGACTTTGCAAGCCATCCCGGCCCTTGGCGATGTCATTGACCTTGATCCAGGCCAGGCCCTGGGCACCGTAAATCTTGACGAATTCGGTGTAGGCATCAATCTCGCTGCGCGGCATTTCTGCACCGCCTGCCACACGCAGCGCCACCACGCGACCGCCGGGTGTGGTAGCGGGTACGCTGAAAACTTTAAAGTCAACATCGGCCATGACGTCGGTGAGCTCAGTGAACTCCATGTTGACGCGCAAATCGGGCTTGTCAGAGCCAAAGCGATGCATGGCATCGGCATAGGCCATCACCGGGAACTCACCCAGATCCGTGTTCAGTACCGTTTTGAAAATATTGCTGATCATGCCCTGGAACATGTCGCGAATCTCTTGCTCGCCCATGAAGGATGTTTCAATATCAATCTGCGTGAATTCGGGCTGGCGGTCAGCGCGCAGGTCTTCATCGCGAAAGCATTTGGTGATCTGGTAGTAGCGGTCAAAACCCGCCACCATCAGCAATTGCTTAAACAATTGCGGGCTTTGCGGCAACGCGAAGAACTGCCCTTCATTGACGCGGCTTGGCACGAGATAGTCGCGCGCGCCTTCGGGCGTGCTTTTGGTCAGCATGGGGGTTTCAATGTCAATGAAACCGTTCGCGTCCAGAAACTTGCGGGTTTCCATCGCCACGCGATAGCGCAGCATCAGGTTGTTTTGCATGTAGGGGCGGCGTAAATCAAGCACGCGGTGCGTGAGGCGCGTGGTCTCCGACAGGTTGTCGTCGTCCAGCTGAAATGGTGGCGTGACACTTGGGTTGAGCGTGGTCATCTCGTGACACAGCACTTCAATCTTGCCGCTTTTCAGGCCTTCATTGACTGTTCCTTCAGGGCGGGCACGCACAACGCCTTTGACTTGAATGCAAAACTCGTTACGCAAGCCTTCAGCGGTCGCAAACATATCAGCGCGGTCGGGGTCGCACACCACTTGTACATAGCCTTCGCGGTCGCGCAGGTCGACAAAAATCACACCGCCATGGTCACGCCTTCGGTTGACCCAGCCGCAAAGGGAAACAGTTTGACCCAGCAGGGCTTCGGTCACCAGACCGCAATAGTTGGAACGCATTTGGGAGGGCATAAATAAGATTTTAAAAATTATCTGGGCTTGTAAGTGGCCGCACTGCCTGGCACCACGACGCCCATGGAAATCACGTAGGTCAAAGCTTCGTCAACACTCATCTTGAGTTCGATACAGTCTTCGCGCTTGAGCATCACAAAGTAGCCGCCTGTCGGGTTCGGCGTGGTGGGCACATAAACGCTCAAATAGTCGCCTGGCAGATGGTTGGCCACGTCGCCACCAGGCGTGCCGGTTTGAAACCCGATCGTCCACACGCCAGCGCGCGGCCACTGCACCAGTAAAGCCTTGCGAAAAGCGTTGCCGTTTTCCGAAAACAGCGTGTCAGACACCTGCTTGACACTGGAGTAAATCGAGCGAACGATAGGTATACGGTTGAGCAGCAAGTTCCACCAGCTGACCAGTTTTTTACCGAAAAAATTGCTGGCAATCGCACCGATGATCAACACAATGGCCAACGCCAGCAGCACGCCAAAACCAGGAATGTGAAAACCGATCAGCTTGTCAGGATGCCAGTTGCCAGGCAGGATTTGCAGGGTTTGATCCAGCGTGGCAATAAACCAGTTGAGCAGCCAGACGGTGATGGCCAGCGGTACCAAAACCAGCAAACCGGCGAGCAACCATTTGCGAATTGCAGCCATCATGGCGTGGTCTTGGGCGCGGGTGAAGGGCTTGCAGCCGGGGCAGAAACCGCCGCAGGTGCAGTAGCTTGCGACTTGACAGGCTTGTCAGGCTTGGCGGCCACGTCAGCACTGCTGCTGTCGGGCACCACCGTTTTTTCGGTGCCGCCAGATTCGGCACCTTTGACCTGATCACCACCCCGGAAGTCCGTGACGTACCAACCGGAACCCTTGAGCTGAAAACCAGCGGCGGTCAGCTGCTTTTTAAACGTCGCGGCGCCGCATCGCGGGCAGTCCGTTAGCGGCGCATCAGACATTTTTTGCAAAACATCTTTGCTATGTCCACAGGATTCGCATTTGTAAGCGTAAATTGGCATGATTGTGGGGGGTTTTCAGTAGGAGGTGCCTCAGATCGCGCCAGGCAGCAAAGCCTTTGATTATAAACGGTCACCTAAAAAAGACTGACCCTCAGGAGCACCTGCATGGCGATGAGGCCCAACACAAAACCAGCGCCGCCATAAATGATGCCTTGGAGCAGCTTGTTGGTGCGTTTTTGCTCGGCCAGCAGCTCTACAAGGCCGCGCTGATTGGCATCTGACGGACGCCTGAGGTAGTCCGACAGAAGCCGCGGCAAAAGCGGCAAAAGCTTGGCGTACGACGGTGCTTCTGCCTTGAGCTGGGCTAGCAGCTTTTCCGGGCCGATTTGCTCGAGCATCCATTTTTCTAAAAATGGCTTGGCCGTGCTCCACAAATCGAGGTCAGGGTCCAGATCGCGGCCCAGGCCTTCAATGTTGAGCAGGGTTTTTTGCAGCAACACCAATTGGGGCTGGATCTCGACATGAAAGCGGCGTGAGGTCTGAAACAGGCGCATCAGCACCAGACCCAGCGAAATTTCTTTCAGCGGTCTGTCAAAGTAAGGCTCGCAGCAGGCCCGAATGGCAGACTCCAGCTCGTCAACCCGTGTAGTTTGGGGCACCCAGCCTGATTCAATGTGCAGCTCTGCCACGCGTTTGTAGTCGCGCCTGAAAAACGCACTGAAATTTTGTGCCAGGTATTCCTTGTCAATCTCGGTGAGCGTGCCAACAATGCCGAAATCCAGCGAGATATAGCGGCCAAAAGTCTCGGGTTCCAGGCTGACCTGAATGTTGCCTGGGTGCATGTCGCCATGGAAAAACCCATCACGAAACACCTGGGTAAAAAATATCGTCACGCCGTCGCGCGCGAGTTTTTTCATGTCGACACCGGCATCGCGCAGGCGCTGGGTCTGGCTGATGGGAACGCCCTTCATGCGCTCCATCACCATCACGTCGGGCATGCAGTAGTCCCAGATCATCTCCGGGATCATCACCAGATCAAGACCGGCCATATTGCGCCGCAGTTGGGCAGCGCTTGCTGCTTCACGCAACAAGTCCAGTTCGTCGTGCAGATACTTGTCGAACTCGGCCACCACTTCGCGCGGCTTTAATCGTTTTCCATCGGCTGACGCACCTTCGACCCAGCCCGCCATCATGTGCATCAGCGCCAGGTCCTTTTCAATTGCCGGCTTCATGTTGGGCCGCAGTACCTTGACGGCGACTTCACGTCCTTTCCCGTTCGCGTTGTCAGGCAACACAGCGAAATGTACCTGTGCAATCGACGCACTGGCAATCGGTGTGTGCTCAAAACTGGCAAAAATCTTGTCCAACGGACGGCCAAATGATTTTTCAATCATGGCAACGGCCAGTGCCGACTCAAATGGCGGCACGCGGTCTTGTAACCTGGCCAGCTCGTCGGCAATGTCGGGCGGCAACAAATCACGGCGGGTAGACATGACCTGCCCAAACTTGACAAAGATGGGACCCAGACTCTCGAGTGCCTCACGCAACCGTTCGCCGCGCGGCGCTCGCAAATCGCGCCCAACAGAAACAATGCGTTTGAGCAGCTTGATCCAGGGCTTTTCAAAGCTGGCCAGCACCAGCTCATCCAGACCAAAACGCAGCACCGTCCAGACGATAAACGTCCCCCTGAAAATACGGCTCATGAAGTGGCCCTGACAACACTGTCGGTTGCAGGTTTAAAAGGGCTGCCGGGCGCAGCCATCAAAAACGACTGGACAGCCTGCCCCGCTTGCCTGGCAGCATCCGCCATGGCGTGAGCGGGTATGTCACCCACCACACGGGACAAGTCTTCTTCAAAATCCCAGCGCAGATTTTCAGCCAGCCAACCCAGCTCGGCTGCCAGTTGCACATCGCCTTCAATCTTGACGGGTGGCGGCTTGCCGGCCATGGTCGATTGAAGCAACATCCAGGGTGAATCAACGGCCACGGCAATCAGTAAATCAGGCTTGGCAGCAGAGCTGGCCAAGTCCAATAGCCCCGCCGGCGTGATCAGCAGATCAAGTGCGAACAAACCCCAGCGAATGTGCAGCACACTGCCCTTTTTACGGGCCAGGCGGTCTTGTGCCTCTTTTTCCTGCATCAGCACATGGTTTAAAAAAAGCACCAGCCGCTGCTGCGTCTCATCCACCACCCATGCGGGTGGCTGAAAACGGGTGGCGATGGATTCCAGAAAAGAAAAAGGGAACGTGTTATTCATACGTTCCCGATTTTGACGGAATATTTAACCCCGAGGGGTTAAGGCGTCATTTATTGCAGGGCTTGAACCCCAGCGACCAGCCAGCCGCCCGTGCCATTGCGCGGCTTGGTCATGTTCCACACCTCGCGAAACGGGCTGGCACCGCTGGACAAGTCCTCGCGGATCATTCCCGAAAACTCGACGCTGGCCATGTAGACCTCGGCCAGATTCTCAATGCCCAACAGCTTGGCGTCCAGCATTTGCACGTCGGTGTGGTTAACACCCTCACCAGTGTGGGACTCGCGCTCAGCCAATTGAGTCTTGATTTCACCGAGCATATCGTCGGTCATCATGGCGCGCAGGCTGTTGATGTCTGAACGATCCCAGGCATCTTGCAGCGTCATGAAGTTCGCTTTGCAGGCTTTGAGGAAGCCGTCTGTATCAAAGTCAGCAGGCACACCCCATGACTGCGAGCCCGACAAGCCTGAGCCGATCATGGAGCCAGCGCCTGTGGATTTACCCGCATCAAAAGACATGCTGTTGCGCTCCCAAGGACGCGCTGAAGCATCGTTGCCAACATTTTCAGGGCTGTAACTGCGCGGCGTTGCGGCACTGCCCGCGCCCTGCATGGCAAACGGCGATTGGTTTTGTGCGTTATTGCCACCTTTCATTTTGCGCATCACAAAGCCAATGACCACAAGTGCCACCAGCGCCAGCAATGCAAACATCATGATGTTCGCCATGGCGCCGCCCAAACCGAGTGAGGAAGCCAGCCATGCCAAGCCCAAGCCGGCAGCCAAGCCGCCCAGCATCGCGCCCCAAGGCTTTTTAGGTGCAGCGGCGGCAGCACCGGCAGCCGCAGGGGCAGCAGGTGTAGCGGGTGCAGCTTCTCGCTTCGTCACGTTGGACGACTGCTGACCGACAGATTTACCACCGCCCATGCGCTTGGCGGCTTCGGCTGTTGTGCCAGCCAGCGTCATGGTGACGGCCAGCGCGCAAGAAACAATGACGGACCAGATTTTCATAACGTCTCCTTGAGCAAAAAATAATTCAAACTTGTCAACACTTAATTGCAACATGCAACGCCACAACCCCACCTGACAGGTTGTGATAGTCCACATGACCAAAGCGGCTTTTGAGCATCATGGCTTTGAGCGCATCCTGGTCAGGATGCATGCGAATCGACTCTGCCAGATATTGATAACTGGCATCGTCATTGGCAACCAGCTTGCCCAGCTTTGGCAATACCTTGAACGAGTACCAATCGTAAATTTTTGTCAACGGCTTGGCCACCTTGGAAAACTCTAGTACCAGCAGCTTGCCGCCGGGTTTAAGCACACGGTTCATTTCCAAAAGTGCGGCGTCTTTGTGCGTCATGTTGCGCAAACCAAAAGCGACAGTGACCACATCGAAATACCCATCGGCAAATGGCAGGTGCTCGGCATCGCAGGCTAGCGTTGGAACGCTGACACCCTCATCGAGCAACCGGTTACGCCCTTCGCGCAGCATGGCTTCGTTGATGTCCGTGTGAACCACCAGACCTGCAGGACCCACTTTTGGCGCGAATGCCAGTGCAAGGTCGCCCGTACCACCCGCAATGTCAAGCACACGCTGACCGGGTTTGACGTTTGCAACCAGCACGGTGTATGCCTTCCAGACGCGGTGCATGCCGACCGACATCAGGTCGTTCATCACGTCGTATTTGGACGCGACCGAATCAAACACGCCGCGCACGGCTTTGGCCTTGTCTGATTCATCGACGGTTTGAAAACCGAAATGGGTTGTAGTCATGGGTATCTATGCTAGAGGGCGCAAGCCCATTGAATGGCGACAACCCTTGAGGGCAACAGGGGATTGCCGAATTTTGTGATACAAAAACAACAGGCGGCGCGCAAGCGCATCAGTGGCTGCTGCAACTGTTGCCACCCTTGACCTGCATCGGTGCGTCACGCGACATGCCAGCGGCATCAAGTCGGCGGTTGTAGTCGGTCCACAACTGGTCTTGATGCGCTCCAAGGTGGTAAAGATAATCCCAAGAGAAAATGCCGCTTTCGTGGCCGTCAGAAAACACCGGTTTGACGGCGTAATTGCCAATCGATTCCAGCTCGACCACGCCAACTTCGCGCTTGCCGGTTTGCAGCACTTCCTGCCCAGGGCCGTGGCCCTGCACTTCTGCTGAGGGCGAGTAAACGCGCATCAGCTCAAACGGAATGTTGAACTCAGCGCCGTCTGAAAAAGCGACCTCAAGAATGCGCGACTTGCTGTGAACAGTCAGTGCCGTGGGCGTCGGTGAGTCGGTTTGTAAGCCTGCCATGGTTTGCTGTCTTTCTAAAAATTCAGGCCGAAAGTGTTGCCGCCAACAAGAAGTTGATTTGCTCACATTGCAAGGCTAATTGCGTCAGTTTGTCAGCATCTGGCGTGCGCTGCGGCGCAGCCCAAACCGAGCCCGGAAAGTGGCTGTCCCAGTCAAACCGGGCAATCACATGCCAATGCAAATGCGGCACAGCATTGCCAAGCGCGGCTAGATTGATTTTGCTGGGTTTAAGCTGCTCGCGCAAAACCTGCTCAACCTTGACCACTGAGCTCATGCAGGCATTGCGTTCGTCCAAGTTCAAATCTGAAAACTCCGCCACATGCGCATTCCAGACCACACGGTAAAAAGCTGGAAAGCCGGCTTCAACTGCCTGAACGACGCGCAGGTGGTCGTTTTTGAAAATCAGCGCACCGCCATCGGTTTCACACAGCGGGCAACCATCTACTCTCAAACCAAAACTCTTTCAATCCCGCCATGATTGGCTGAGTCCACATAGGTTTGCAACCAGTCTTTGCCCAAGATCTGATTCGCCATTTCAACCACGATGTAGTCGGCTTCCAGCAGACCGTTTTTCATGTCGTCCTGGTAACGCGACAGACCTTGGAGGCAGCTGGGGCAGCTGGTCAAAATTTTGACGTTGGCTTTTTCAGCGACTGCACCTGATGCCCTCAACGCGGCTTCACCCTTTTGCAGTTCTTCTTCCTTTCTGAACCGCACCTGGGTCGAAATATCAGGGCGGGTCACGCCCAGCGTGCCCGACTCGCCGCAGCAGCGATCGTTTTTCAATACGTTGTCGCCCAGCAGCGCCTTGACGGTTTTCATGGGCTCTTGCAGCTTCATCGGGCTGTGGCAGGGGTCATGGAAAAGATACCCGTTTCCGTCACCATTTTCAGGCCGCAGGGTAATTCCCTTTTCAAGCAAATACTCATGGATGTCGATGATGCGGCAGCCCGGGAAAATCTTGTCAAATTCGTAGCCCTGCAACTGGTCATAGCAGGTGCCGCAGCTCACCACCACGGTTTTGATGTCAAGGTAATTCAGCGTGTTGGCCACGCGGTGGAACAGCACCCGGTTGTCGGTGATGATTTTGTCGGCCTTGTCAAACTGGCCACTGCCCTTTTGCGGGTAGCCGCAGCACAGGTAACCTGGCGGTAAAACAGTTTGCACACCAGCGTGCCACAGCATGGCCTGTGTGGCCAGACCCACCTGACTGAAGAGGCGCTCTGAGCCACAACCGGGGAAGTAGAACACCGCTTCCGTCTCGGCCGTGGTGGCCTTCGGGTTACGAATGATCGGCACGTAGTCTTTGTCTTCAATGTCCAGCAGGGCTCGCGCGGTTTTCTTGGGCAAACCACCCGGCATCTTCTTGTTAATGAAATGAATAACCTGCTCTTTAATGGGAGCCTTGCCGGTTGTGGCGGGTGGCGCTTCAGTCTGCTTGCGCGCCAGTCGTTTGAACAGGTTATTGGCCAGGCGCTGGGCTTTAAAGCCCACGTCCACCATCGCGCTGCGCATGAACTTGATGGTTTGTGGATTCGTTGCATTCAAAAATACCATCGCCACCGCGTTACCGGGACGGAAGGTTTTTTGACCCATTTTGCGCAGCAGGTTGCGCATGTTCATTGAGACTTCACCAAAGTCGATATCAACCGGGCAAGGGCTCAAGCACTTGTGGCAGACGGTGCAGTGGTCGGCGACGTCTTCAAACTCTTGCCAGTGCTTGATACTCACACCGCGCCGGGTTTGCTCTTCGTACAAAAATGCCTCGACCAACAATGAAGTCGCCAAAATCTTGTTGCGTGGGCTGTACAGCAAATTCGCGCGCGGCACATGGGTGGCACACACCGGTTTGCATTTGCCGCAGCGCAGGCAGTCTTTGACCGAATCGGCAATCGCGCCAATATCGGACTGCTGCATGATCAAGGACTCATGCCCCATGAGGCCAAAACTTGGCGTGTAAGCATTGGTCAAATCCGCCAAAAGAGCCTCTTTTGAGCCGATTTTACCTGTATTTTTGAGCTCTAGACCAATAGATACGGGCGCAAGCAGCTCCTTATTTCGTAGCAATTTGCCTTTGTTAAATCGCCCCTCAGGGTCAACCCTGGCCTTGTAGTCGGCAAACGG
Source organism: Polaromonas sp. (assembly GCA_044378095.1). Classification (GTDB taxonomy): domain Bacteria; phylum Pseudomonadota; class Gammaproteobacteria; order Burkholderiales; family Burkholderiaceae_C; genus Polaromonas. The sequence goes on along the minus strand of JBILXX010000010.1, from coordinate 2,520 downwards.
TTTCAACTCCGCATCCGTCAAAAACTCCAGCTTGGTGATGCCGATGCCGTGCTCACCAGAAATCACGCCATCCAGTGACCTTGCCAGCACCATGATGCGCTCCACCGCGCGGCGCGCGGTTTGCAGCATGTCGTAGTCGTCACTGTTGACAGGCAGGTTGGTATGGACGTTGCCGTCACCCGCGTGCATGTGCAGTGCAGCCCACACACGGCCCTTGAGCACGCGCTTGTGAATCGCCACGCACTCGGTAAATATCGGCAAGAACGCACCGCCCGTGAAGATCGCCTGCATCGGTGCCTTGATCTGGGTTTTCCAGCTGGCGCGAAGGGTGTGGTCTTGCAATTGCGGAAACAGTGACTCGACGTTTTGCAGCCAACCGGCCCACAAGGTACGGGTTTCAGACACCAAAGCACGCGCCTGAGCAACCCGGTCTTCCAGCATTTCGGGCGAAGGCACGTCGCTGGCGTCTTCTGCTTTGCCCAGCGGCAAATTGCCTTTGCTTAAAAACGCGTCCAGCGCGTCGCAAAGCTTGATTTTGTTGGCCAGGCTCAGCTCGATGTTGATGCGCTCGATGCCGTCGGTGTATTCGGCCATGCGCGGCAGCGGGATGACCACGTCCTCGTTGATTTTGAAGGCATTGGTATGGCGTGAAATGGCGGCGGTCTTCTTGCGGTCCAGCCAGAATTTCTTGCGCGCTTCGGGGCTGATGGCGATAAAACCTTCGCCGCTGCGTGAGTTGGCAATGCGCACCACTTCGCTCGTCGCACGAGCCACGGCATCAGCGTCGTCACCGGCTATATCGCCAATCAGCACCATCTTGGGCAGACCACCACGTTTTGACTTGGTGGCGTAACCCACAGCACGCAGGTAGCGGTCGTCCAGATGCTCCAGTCCTGCCAGCAGAACTGGAGAGCCAGCAGCCTCGCTGCGCTTTTGCTCGGCAAACATAAAGTCTTTGATCTCAACAATACTGGGCACCGCGTCTTTGGCGTTGCCAAAAAACTCCATGCACACCGTGCGGGTGTGAACAGGCATGCGGTGCACTATCCAGCGGGCGCTGGTGATCAGGCCATCGCAGCCTTCTTTTTGAATGCCCGGCAAGCCGCTTAAAAACTTGTCGGTGACGTCTTTGCCCAGGCCTTCCTTGCGAAAGCTCTTGCCCGGAATGTCCAGCCGCTCTTGCCGCAAAAAAGTTTTGCCGTCGGCCTCAAAATATTTGAGCTCAAAGCTTGCCAGCTCGGCATCATGAATCTTGCCAAGGTTGTGGTTGAGTCGGGTGACTTCCAGCCACTGCGAGTCAGGCGTCACCATGCGCCAGCTGGCCAGATTGTCCAGCGCTGTGCCCCACAGCACGGCCTTTTTGCCGCCCGCATTCATGGCGATGTTGCCGCCAATGCAAGATGCTTCGGCTGATGTCGGGTCCACCGCAAACACATAACCGCCGCGGTCAGCCGCATCGGCCACGCGCTGCGTAACAACACCGGCTTCTGACCAGACTGTGGCGACTGGTTTGGCGAGTCCCGGCAGCGTGACCATTTCGACTTCGGTCATGGCCTCCAGCTTTTCGGTATTGATGACAGCTGACTTCCAGGTCAGCGGAATCGCGCCGCCGGTGTAGCCGGTACCGCCGCCGCGCGGAACGATCGTGAGCCCCAGGTCTATACAGCCCTTGACCAAGCCCGCCATTTCGACTTCAGTGTCAGGCGTCAGCACCACAAACGGGTATTCCACCCGCCAGTCAGTGGCGTCTGTGACATGCGAGACGCGCGACAAGCCATCGAACTTGATGTTGTCTTTTTGAGTCAGCTTTCCAAGCTTGCGACTGGCGAGGCGGCGCAGGTCATAAACTTCTTCAAACGACCTGGCAAAACGGTTAACCGCATCACGCGCGGCCTGCAATAGCTCACCGACCACAGCATCGCGCGTTTGATCAGCACCGGGGGTGCGGCGCTTTTCAACCTCACCCAGGCGATGCTGCAACGCATCAACCAGCAGCTTGCGGCGCTTGGGGTTGTCCAGCATGTCGTCTTGCAAATACGGGTTGCGCTGCACCACCCACACGTCGCCCAGCACCTCGTACAACATGCGGGCAGAGCGGCCGGTCTGGCGCTCACCACGCAGTTGGTTCAGCAAGTCCCATGCGCGTGCGCCCAGCAGGCGAATGACCACTTCGCGGTCTGAAAATGAGGTGTAGTTGTAAGGAATCTCACGGATGCGGGATTCATCGGCCTTTGCGTCAACAGCAAAAACGTTCAGTTCTTCAAGTTTGGTGGGAGCGTTCATCGTGCAAATTTAGAGGCTTTGAGGGGTATACCCCAAGCAATTGTCAATGTTACCGCAGAGCAACATGAGCGACATGCCTTCCAATGAACCTCATACAAACCCGACTTGCTAAATTTTTAGACTGTCATTAAATACCACTGAGGGACTTGCAGAATTCCGCAAGCCAGCCGAATTAACCGCTACGTGAGGTAAAAAAAGTTGCAGGCACCGCCTAAAAGGCTGCAAGATCAGGGTATT
>JBILXX010000147.1:0-4712 GCA_044378095.1 Polaromonas sp. | reverse complement strand
TGTACGGGCCAGTTTGTTGCGCATGCCCACGAGCCGCATGCGCATTACGTTTGCGTGCTTTGCAGGCCGCCGTCCAGAGCGGGCAAAACCAGCAAGACGCCACGCGCCGTGTCGGTCAAGGCCATTGATACCAAGCAGGTGACCCCTGTGACATCGTCTTCGCAGTGGCTTGCTGATGTGATGAACGGTGCCCGTGGCTGACATGCCGCAGTGCGGCGCATCGGCAGTGCAAATTCAAAAGTAGATTCAACGAGGAGAGCATCGTGCTGGTGATTTTGGGCTATGTGGTGGTGCTGGGGTCGGTGTTTGGCGGCTATGGGCTGATGGGCGGGCACTTCGGCGCGCTGTACCAGCCGCTGGAGGTGCTGATCATCGGTGGCGCCGCCGTGGGTTCGTTCATTGCCGGAAACGACGCCAATACCATTCGCGCTACCCTAAAAGTGCTACCCACTTTGCTGAAAAAATCAAAAAGTCACGACAAGGAGCAGTACATGGAGCTTCTTGCCTTGATGTACACCTTGCTGTCCAAGGGCCGCAAGGACGGCATGATGGCACTGGAATCCGATGTTGAGGATCCGCAAAACAGCGCTATTTTTTCGGCCTATCCGCATGTCCTGGAAGACGCCCTGGTGTTGGCGTTCATGACCGACTATCTGCGCCTGATCGTCAGCGGCAACACCGACCCGCACGAAATTGGCGAGTTGATGGAACAGGAAATGGAGACCTACAAGCACGAAGGACAAATACCTGCACACAGCCTCATTCGTGTGGGCGATGCGCTGCCGGCGCTTGGCATCGTGGCGGCCGTGCTGGGCGTGGTACATGCGCTGGCGTCGGCCGACCTGCCGCCTTCGGAACTGGGCCAGCTTATAGCCCATGCCCTGGTCGGAACTTTCCTTGGCATTTTGGTCGCCTATGGTTTCGTTTCCCCGCTGGGCACCCTGATTGAACACAAAGTGGCCCACTCCCTGAAAGTCTACGAGTGCATACGGGTCACCTTGTTGGCCAGTCTGAATGGCTATGCGCCGCAGTTGGCGGTAGAGTTCGGCCGCAAGGTGCTGGTGTCGACCGAACGGCCATCGTTCAGCGAGCTGGAAAGCCATGTGCGCGACGTCAAGAGTCGCTAAAGCGAACCGGTCTAAAAAGACATGAGCGACGTTAAACGCCCGATCATCATCAAGCGCAAGGTGATAGCCGCAGGCCATCACGGCGGCGCGTGGAAGATTGCCTTTGCAGATTTCATGACAGCGATGTTCGCTTTTTTCCTGGTCATGTGGCTGCTTTCCTCGTCCTCGCCCAAGCAGCTGGCCGGCATTGCCGAGCACTTCAAAATGCCGCTGACAGAAGCACTCAAGGGTGGGCCGGCCATCAGCAATAGCCCCAGCGTGATTCCTGGCGGCGGAGACCCACTGACGACAAAGCAAGTGGTTTCATTGCCAAAAACCGATATTGAAAAGAATATGGAGTCTGAGGCAGAGGATATCAGTCGCCTGGAGAGCCTGAAAAAACAGCTCGATGGCATGATTGAGTCCAGCCCGCTGCTCAGGCAATTTCGGCCCCAGTTGCTGATCGACATCACGCCTGAAGGATTGCGCATCCAGATTGTTGACAGCAGCAACCGGCCCATGTTCGACCGGTCCAGCGCCGTGGTTCAACCTTACATGCACAGCATCTTGCGGGAACTCAGCCCGGTGATCAATGCCCAGCCCAACAAAATCGTGCTGTCTGGCCATACCGATGCCACGAAATATGCGAAAGGCGACAAGTCCTACAGTAACTGGGAACTGTCTGCCGACCGGGCCAATGCCTCACGCCGAGAGCTGGTGGCTGGTGGCCTTCAGGAAGTCAGGATACTTCGGGTCATGGGTGTCGCCTCCAGCATGCATCTCAACAAAGAGGATCCTTTTGCCCCCATCAACCGCCGTATCAGCATTGTTGTACTTAACAATCAGGCTCAGGCCGCCATCGAGAAAGCCAATTCGGCCCCCACCTCAGGTGTGCTTGCCAAGCCGGTTGTTTCCTTGAAAAGGGCGGCTACCCAAGTAGCCTTGAAGCTATGAATCTGCGGCGCTGTGAAGTTGTTATCAGGCTGATTCATGCAAATGTCAGCAGGAACTCTTGTAATTCTGAGCTACTTGTTGAGTGGGTGACGACGCTGTCTGGCCTGATCGATGAGCCAGCCGCCGAAAACTAACCAGACAAGCCGACACGACGGATATCACCGCGTTTTACCAGACCTTCTTTGAAGAAGCAGATGAACTGCTGGTCGAAATGGAGCAGTTGCTGTTGGGGCTTGACCTGCAAAAGCCTGACAGCGAAGCACTCAATGCCATCTTTCGCGCAGCGCATTCCATCAAGGGCGGCGCTGCCACTTTTGGCTTTGCAGCGCTGACCGACACCACCCACCTGCTCCAGAACCTGCTGGACCGCGCACGGCATGGCGAGCTTACGCTGAGCACCAAGACAATGGATGTATTTCTGGAAACCAAAGACGTGTTGCAAAAGCAATGGAGCGCCTACCGCGAGGGCACAGAGCCCGAGCCGCAGATGGTTGCGCAAATTTGCGCCGTATTGCGCGAACTGGCGCTTGAGGCTAATGGGTACAAATCGTCTGCCGCAACAGCTGCAACTGCTGAAGCTGTGCAGCCTCCCGCGTTCGCCCCTGCTGCCGAAATGCATCACCCATCAGAATTGCCAGACATGCCAACCCTGAAAGTCCGCTTTACCAAAGTTTCGGACAACGACCGCAAGCTGCTGGCCGAGGAAATGGCCAACCTTGGTACCGTGTTGTCGCAAACCACCGACCAAGACAGCCTGACCCTGTGCCTCCAGACAGCATGCGACGCAGATGACCTGGTGGCAGTGAGCTGCTTTATTGTCGAAATCGAGCAGATTGAGATCAGCACCGTGACAGCCGGGACACCCCCAGCGGCGCTTGAACGCAAGCTCAACGCTGTGCCAGATATTGCGGTCACCCTTTCTGAAGTGTCCCTGACGATGCCTTCGCAAGTGCCCATCACAGTTGCAGCGGCACCCTCAGCCGCGCCAGCGGTGAGCAATCAGGCTAAAGAGTCCAATTCCATCCGGGTCGATGTCGAAAAAGTAGACCAGATCGTCAACCTGGTCGGTGAACTTGTGATCACCCAGTCCATGTTGACGCAAACCGCTACCAGTCTTGACCCGGTGCTGCATGAGCGACTGCTCAGTGGCCTGAGCCACCTGGAGCGCAATGCGCGCGATTTGCAAGAATCGGTGATGTCGATCCGCATGATGCCGATGGACTATGTGTTCAGCCGTTTTCCGCGACTGATCCGCGACCTGTCGGCCAAGCTGGGCAAGCAGGTGCAGCTGGTGACTGTTGGCAAGGAAACCGAGCTCGACAAGAGCCTGATCGAGCGCATCATTGACCCCATGACCCACTTGGTGCGCAACAGCCTTGACCACGGTATTGAAACGCCCGCGCAGCGCGAGCTGGCAGGCAAGGACCCGTCGGGCCAGCTGACACTGTCGGATCAGCACCGGGGCGGCAGCATTGTGATTGAGGTCAAGGACGACGGCGGCGGTCTGGCGCGCGACAAAATTCTGGCCAAGGCCAAGCAGCAGGGAATCAACATAGCTGATAACGCGCCGGATGAAGAGGTCTGGCTGCTGATCATGGCGCCAGGTTTTTCTACTGCTGAAGCCGTGACCGACGTGTCGGGCAGGGGCGTCGGCATGGACGTGGTCAAGCGCAACATTCAGGAAATGGGTGGCCACGTGGAGATTTCATCGGAGCGCAGTCGGGGCACGACCATCCGTATCGTGCTTCCGCTGACGCTGGCCATCCTGAATGGCATGTCGGTCAGGGTTGGCGCTGAAACCTACATCTTGCCGCTGAACTACGTCATTGAGTCACTTCAACCCCGGTCTGAAGACGTGCATGCCATCACTGCTGACGAGCAAGTGCTGCATGTGCGGGGCGAGTACCTGTCGCTGGTTGCATTACACCGGCTCTTTGGTGTTGCTGATGCTATCCAAAATCCACCACAGGCGATTGTCGTTATCGTTCAGGCTGAAGGCATCCGATTTGCACTGCTGGTAGACCAGCTGGTCGGGCAGCACCAGGTTGTGGTCAAGAACCTTGAAACCAACTACCGCAAGGTGTCCGGCATATCCGCCGCCACCATCCTTGGCGATGGCAACGTGGCGCTGATCATCGATGTCGCTGCGATTCAACGCGCCAATCGTGACCGCGCGAAGTGTTGATTCCACACCAAAATCAGTGCCCCGGTCTTTGAGACAAGCGTTGCACCATCGCCCGTAACTGCTGGTGGGCGCTGTCAATGTTTGGGCAACTGTGCCAGACGATCTGCACCATACCGAAATGGGCATCAGAAATTCCCCAGACCCCGAAGTCATGTAGTGGCACTGGTTATTGATAAGTATTGCGTGTATGGTTGGCGTTAGTTGCAAGTCCAGATTTGAATAATCGACCTTCTGACCTGCCCCCTACCGGCATACCAACTGAATTGAGGAAGTCCGGGTTTGCAAGGTTAATCGATCTGCGTAGTGGTTGATGGGAATTGAGTTGCATCGCCAGCGCGCTGGCGATGCAACTCGGCGAACCGGGACGGCGGGATGCGCCCGATGCTGCTGTGAGGCCTGAGCTCGTTGTAGTCCTGCCGCCAGAGTGCGATAGTTGAACGGGCCTGCTGCAGCGTCTCAAACCACTG
>JBILXX010000009.1:0-60020 GCA_044378095.1 Polaromonas sp. | reverse complement strand
AAGTAGCTTGGCTGAAATTTGCGGCTGTGCCGATTTGCCGCTGACAGCGGACTTGGTTGTAGTGCGGGGCATGTAACTCCTTTGGGGGAATGGTATGCCTCAAACACAAAATTTCTGACAGGCTCGACCGCAGCGTTATGTTTCACCTTACTCTTCCCAACATTTTTTGAATAAGGTCGGTTTTGCTGTAACCGCTCACCCAGTTCCAGCCAGTGAATATTTCCCATAAAAACCTACAGAATGACTTTATCTCGTCGTAATCTTGGGTAGTGGACTCCATCCGCACAATTGACCTTGATAGTCGTCCCAGAAACTCGTACACCTCAATGTCTTTTATGTTCAGCGTTGACCTAACGAATCTTATCTCCTCGTTGAGCATCCGTAGTTCATAGATGGTTTCTCTTAGATAGAACTCATTTGCTTGAAAACCATTGGCAATCGCATCCCACCTGTTTTCACCACTTTCATTGTTGTTCTTGAAGTAACGCTTAAACTCTTTCTGATCTAAAAGAGCGTCTCTGTGCGGGTAGCTTTGAGAGTTGCTGAGGATGAGAAAATTGCCGATGCAAGACCTTCTGAAACTGTCATATTGCTCTTTGAGCCCGGCATGGATTATTTTCTTGCGGTTGCTTTCAGGGAGATAGACAACAATCCAATAGAAGATCGCGCTTACGATGAAGCCAACACTTAGGTCGTACGCAAGTGCTTTGTAATCGCCATTTGCCACGGTTGACAAAGCTATGAGAATGCAGATGAGCGAAGCAAGAGCTATGAAAACTAGGTGTCTTCTTGAAATCATTCGCAAAGCCTTCTTATTGAAACAGAAAGTTTTTCAGCTGCCATTTTAGCCTATGGCCCAATAAATACGGGCGCAAAAAGCTCCTAAATAAATAGCATCAATCCTTCACCAGTGACGTGAACGTCTTGCGAAACTTGGCCACCTTCGGCCCCGCCACGGCCACGCAGTAACCCTGGTTCGGGTTGTTCTCAAAATAGTCCTGGTGATACGCCTCAGCGGGCCAGTAGTTGGCCAGTGGCGTCACTTCGGTCACGATGGGGCTGCCGAAGAGTTTGTCCTGGCTCATTTGGCGAATCATGTCGTTGGCGATTAGTTTTTGCTCGTCGGTTGAGTAATAGATACCGCTGCGGTATTGGGTGCCGGTGTCGTTGCCCTGGCGGTTCAGCGTGGTGGCGTCGTGAATGACGAAGAAGATTTCGAGAATCTGGCTCAAGCTGATCTGCTCTGGGTCGTAGTCCAGCTTGACGACTTCGTTGCAGCCGGTGCGGCCGGTGCACACGTCCTCATAGCTGGGGCGACTGGCCTGGCCGTTGCTGTAGCCGGACTCCACGTCAGTGATGCCGCGCACTTTGACAAAAACCGCCTCGGTGCACCAGAAGCAGCCGCCGCCCAGGGTGATGGTGTGTACTTGACTCATAAACTTGTTTTCCATTCTGTTGTATGGTTCTGGGTGGACTCATCGGCACTGTACGCGACTCAGGTTGCCCGATACACTTTAGGCTTAAAGCATTTACAAAAGACCACCCAAGGACACATTCTTCATGAAAACCAACGTCAAAGCCAAATTCAAGTGGGAAGACCCCTTCATGCTGGAGGACCAGCTGAGCGACGACGAGCGCGCCATACAAGACGCCGCCCACCAGTTTTGCCAGGACAAGCTGCAAACCCGCGTGCTGATGGCCGCACGCCACGAGAAGTTTGACCGCGAGATCATGAACGAAGCGGGAGCCATGGGCTTTTTGGGCTCGACGATTGAAGGCTACGGCTGCGCCGGTTTGAGCTACGTGGCTTATGGGCTGATAGCGCGTGAAGTCGAGCGTGTTGACAGCGGCTACCGCAGCGCCATCAGCGTGCAGTCGTCACTGGTGATGCATCCGACCAACGCTTACGGCAGTGAAGCGCAAAAAGAAAAATACCTGCCCAAGCTGGCCACTGGCGAATGGGTCGGCTGCTTTGGCCTGACCGAGCCAAACCACGGCTCTGACCCGGCGAGCATGCTCAGCCGCGCCAAGCCAACAGACGGCGGCTTCATCATGAACGGCGCCAAGATGTGGATCACCAATTCACCAATTGCCGATGTGTTTGTGGTCTGGGCCAAGCTGACAGACCCTGATGGCAATACCGGTGGGCAAGAGTCGATTCGCGGCTTCATTCTTGAAAAGGGCATGAAGGGCCTGAGTGCCCCCAAGATTGAAGGCAAGATGAGTCTGCGCGCATCGATTACCGGTGAAATCGTGATGGACAACGTGTTTGTGCCCGAAGGCAACATGCTGCCCAACGTGAGCGGCCTCAAAGGCCCGTTTGGCTGCCTGAACAAGGCACGTTACGGCATTGCCTGGGGCGCTTTGGGTGCGGCTGAAGACTGCTGGCACCGGGCTCGCCAGTACACGATGGACCGGGTGCAGTTTGGCCGGCCGCTGGCGCAAAACCAGCTCATCCAGAAAAAGCTGGCTGATATGCAGACGGAAATCGCGCTGGGCCTGCAAGGCTGCCTGCGGGTGGGCCGCCTGATGGACGAAGGCAAGGACGTGCCGGAAATGATCAGCCTGATCAAACGCAACTCATGCGGCAAGGCACTGGACGTTGCCCGCATGGCACGTGACATGCACGGCGGCAACGGCATCCATGACGAATACCATGTGATTCGCCACATGATCAATCTGGAAACCGTCAACACCTACGAAGGTACGCACGACGTGCATGCGCTGATTTTGGGCCGCGCGCAGACCGGTTTGCAGGCGTTTTATTGATTTTGGGGCTGTTTTCAGTTCTTTTCAGATATCATTCAGGCCTCAAGCCCAATGAATACGGGCGCAAGCAGCTATAAAAATAATAGTTAATTAAACACGCAAGCATGGAACTGGGTAGCCTTAAACCTGTATTGACCAGCCTGGTGATGCCGCTGGCCTTTTTGCCTTTTTTGGGATTGCTGGGTCTGGTGCTGGTTGCCAGAAGCAAGCGCAGTGGCTGGGTGCTGGGTGTTGTGGCTTTTGCAGCGCTGTGGTTATTGAGCTGCCAGGGCACCACCGTCTGGCTGGCGCAAAACGCTTTGCCGCAATACCTGCCTGCTTCTGCTGCGCAGCTCAAGGCCAGTCAGGTGCAGGCCATTGTGGTGCTGGGTGGCGGCACTTACCCGCAAGCGCCGGAGTACGGCACACCCCAGCCCGGCCCATCGACTGCAGCGCGGCTGCGCTACGGTATCTGGCTGTCCAAGCAGTCAGGCTTGCCAGTGGCTTTTAGCGGTGGCAGCGGCTGGGCCGCTGGTGCCAATGTCAAAAGCTCTGAAGCTGAAGTAGCTGCACGAGTGGCACTTGAGGACTATGGTTTTACCCTGCGCTGGGTTGAAAACCAGTCCCGTGACACGGCTGAAAATGCGCGGATGGTAGCCCCGCTGCTCATACGTGATGGCATCAAACGCATCGCACTGGTCACGGATGCGCTGCACATGCCGCGGGCTGTTGCGGAATTTGAGCGCACCGGCCTGACCATCACGCCTGCACCTACAGGCTACGTGCTGCCGACCAAGTCAGACCTGTTGCGATGGCTGCCAACCACTGACGGACTGTCGGGCTCGACCCGGGTGATTCATGAACTGCTGGGGCTGGCCGCTGCCAGATTGCGCTAATCGACGACCGGCATTCCGGTTGACGTTACCGGCTGAAGGCGTTACATTACTAACCAGCCAGTCAGTAACTATGCCTTTATCCAAACCACTGCCCCAATTGTTCTGCCCCATCAACGCAGCGCTCACCGTCAAACGGGAACGCCGAAAAGAAGCACGCCCGGGTGAATTGCTGGACGCAGCGCTGGACTTGTTTGTTGAAAAGGGCTTTGCCGCCACCCGCGCAGAAGAAGTCGCGGCCCGTGCTGGTGTGTCCAAAGGCACACTTTTTTTGTACTTTCAAAGCAAGGAAGAACTGTTCAAAGCAGTGGTGCGTGAAAACCTGTCGGGCCGGTTCAAGGAATGGGGCGAGGAGTTCAAGACTTTTGAAGGCTCAACAGCCGACATGGTGACGTATTGCATGAACGCCTGGTGGGAGCGCGTGGGCGCTACCAAAGCCTCTGGCATCACCAAGCTGATGATGAGCGAAGCCACCAATTTCCCCGACCTTGCAGCTTTTTACCAGCAGGAAGTGATTCAGCCGGGTCAGACACTGATACGGCGCATTTTGCAGCGCGGCATTGACCGCAAAGAATTCAGGCCCATGGACCTGGACTACGCGGTTTACAGCCTGATTGCACCGATGATCTACCTGATCATTTCCAAACACTCCGCTGGGATTTGCTTGCCTTGTGATGCGCCGATGGACCCGAAAAGATACATTGATTCGCAGGTGAGCATGATTTTGAATGGCATGTGCATCAACGCTCCCCTCAAACCAACCACTGGAAAAATTTAGCATGCGTTTGAACATCAAAAGCTGGGGCAAATGGCTTGTACTGCTGCTTGTTCTGGTTGTCGTGGCAGTGGCCGCATCACGCTTCATGTCTGAGCGCAAGGCCAAACAGTTGCAGACGTCAGCCCCCAAAGCGGCACCCATGGTCGAGTTGGCCGCCAGCGATGTGGTCAAAGCCCAGATGCTGGATGTGACGCAGGGTCTGGCCATTTCGGGCACGCTCAAAGCCGTCAATACCGCGGTCGTCAAGGCCAGAGTCGCCGGCGAACTGCAAGGCTTGACACTTCGGGAGGGCGACTTTGTCAAAGCCGGGCAAATCATTGCGCGCATTGACGCGAGCGAGCTGCAGTCGCGCGTGCGGCAGGCGCGTGAGCAGGCGGAATCAGCCAAAGCACAGGTCGATGTGGTGCAACGCCAGTACGACAACAACAAGGCGCTGGTGGACCAGGGCTTTATTTCAAAAACAGCACTGGACACGTCCCTGGCCAATTTGAACGCCGCTCAATCAACCTACAAGGCAGCCCTGGCAGGTGCAGATGTTGCCAAAAAGTCGGTGGACGACACGGTGCTGAAAGCGCCCATATCAGGCCAGGTGTCCCAGCGAATGGTGCAAACAGACGAGCGGGTGGGCATCGACGCCCGGATTGTTGAAATTGTTGACCTGAGCCGACTGGAGCTTGAAGCCACACTGAGCGCGAGCGACTCCACACAAATACAGGTCGGCCAGATGGCCCAGTTGCAAATTGAGGGCAGCCCCAAAGCCATAGCGGCAAAAGTGGTCCGCATCAACCCGACCGCACAAGCCGGCAGTCGCAGCGTGCTGGCCTACCTGAGCATTGACAGCGCCGCCGCTGTGGCGCTGCGGCAGGGCCTGTTTGCGCAGGGCACGTTGGGCACGGCGCGTGTATCTGCGCTGGCGGTGCCGCTGGCCAGCGTGCGTACCGACAAGCCTGCGCCTTATGTACAGGCCATTGAAAACGCGCAGGTGGTTCACAAAACCGTTGAATTGGGCGCACGCGGCTCAGCAGACGGTGTGGATGTCGTGGCCGTCAAGGGCCTGGCTGACAGTGCGGTGGTGATAGGCGGCAATGTGGGCATTTTGCGAGAAGGCACACCCGTCAAATTCACAGCCATGAACGCGCCTTCGCCGTCCAGTACAGCGGCATCCAGCGCCAAGCCCACACCTTAAGCACAGCATGTGGTTTACCCAAGTCAGTCTTAAAAACCCGGTGTTCGCCACCATGATGATGCTGGCCATCGTCGTGCTGGGCTTGTTTTCGTACCAGCGCATGCAGGTTGACCAGTTTCCGAACATTGACCTGCCGGTCGTTGTTGTGACGGCTGATTACCCCGGTGCTTCGCCGGAAATCGTCGAGAGTGAAGTCACCAAAAAAATTGAAGAAGGCGTCAACTCCATCGCAGGGGTCAGCGCGCTGACTTCCCGCAGCTACGAAGGCCAGTCGGTTGTCATCATTGAGTTCCAGCTGTACGTCAATGGCCGTAAAGCTGCAGAGGATGTGCGTGAAAAGATATCGGCCATCCGGCCCAGTTTGCGGGCAGAAGTCAAAGAGCCGCGCGTGCTTCGCTTTGACCCGGCAAGCCGCGCCATCTGGTCAGTCGCTGTCTTGCCAGAAAACAGCGCCACAAAAATGTCGGCTGTCGAGCTGACCAACTGGGCTGATCAGGTTTTGAAAAAGCGGCTGGAAAACGTGCGTGGCGCGGGTGCTGTCAACATCGTGGGCGGCACCAAACGCGAGATCAATGTGTACTTGAATCCGCAGGCGATGGAGTCCCTCGGCATCACGGCGGACCAGGTCGTCAATGCAGTGCGCAGTGAAAACCAGGACTTGCCGGTGGGCAGCATCCGGTCACTGGCGCAGGAGCGCGTGGTGAAAATTGACGCGCGCATGAAGCGCCCCGAAGATTTTGGCAAGATCATCGTGGCGCGTAAAAACAACGTGGCTGTCACCGTGGACCAGGTTGCCCGCATCGCCGATGGCGCGCAAGAAGTTGACAGCCTGGCGCTGTACAACGGCCAGCGAACGCTGCTGCTGACCGTGCAAAAAGCGCAGGACGAAAACACGATTCAAGTGGTCGATGGCCTGAACAAGGCGCTGCTGGAGATGAAAGCCGCGCTGCCGCCCGGCCTGAAGCTGGAGCTCGTGACCGACAGCTCGCGGCCGATTCGCGTGGCGGTTGAAAACGTGCGCCGCACCCTGATAGAAGGCGCACTGCTTACCGTGCTGATCGTGTTTCTGTTTTTGAACTCCTGGCGCTCCACGGTCATCACCGGGCTCACGCTGCCGATCTCCATCATCGGCACGTTTTTGTTCATGAACCTGTTTGGCTTCACCATCAACAACATCACGCTGATGGCGCTGTCGCTTTGCGTGGGCCTGTTGATTGACGATGCCATTGTGGTGCGTGAAAACATTGTGCGGCATGTGCTGATGGGCAAAACGCCCTACCAGGCGTCGATGGACGGCACCAAGGAAATTGGCCTGGCGGTGCTGGCAACGACCTTGTCCATCGTGGCGGTGTTTTTGCCGGTGGGTTTTATGGGCGGCATCATCGGCAAGTTTTTTCACGAATTCGGCATCACCATCGTGGCAGCGGTGTTGATCTCGATGTTTGTGAGCTTCACGCTGGACCCGATGCTCTCCAGCATCTGGCATGACCCAGCGATTGAAGCGCATGGCAAAAACGGTCCACGGATCACGTTTTATGACAAAACCATCGGCCGTGTGACGGGCTGGTTTGACACCATGACAGAGCGCCTGAGCGAAGGCTACCAGGGCATTTTGCGCTGGGCGCTGGTGCATAAAATCAAAACCTTGCTGGTGGCACTGGCGGTGTTTGTAACCAGCATCTTCATGGTGCCGCTGCTGGGCACCGAGTTTGTACCCAAGGCCGATTTTTCTGAAACGTCGCTGAATTTTTACACCCCGGTCGGCTCGTCTCTCGAAGCCACGGAGGCCAAAGCCAAACAGGTTGAAGCCATCGTTCGGGAATTTCCGGAGGTGCTGTACACCCTGTCCACCCTCAACACCGGTAATGCGCAGGGCAAAATTTACGCCAGTGTTTACGTCAGGCTGGTCAGCCGCAAGGATCGCAGCCGCAGCGTGGACCAGTTGTCAGGCGCGCTGCGCGAGCGGCTCAAACAGGTGCCAGGCATCACCGTGACCCACGTGGGCTTGCTGGACGCCGTGGGTGGCAACAAGCAGGTGGAGTTTTCTCTCAAAGGTCCTGACCTGAAAGAGCTGGAGCGCTTGAGCCGCGTGGTGCAAGACAACATCCGCGCGATTCCTGGTCTGGTCGATCTGGACTCCAGCGTCAAGCAGGACAAGCCGGTCATCCAGGTGGATGTGCGGCGTGACGCCGCCAGTGATCTGGGTCTGTCGGTGTCCAGCATTGCCGCAGCGCTGCGAACCCTGGTGGCAGGCCAGACAGTGGGCAACTGGCGCGCGCCTGACGACCAGACCTATGACGTGAATGTGCGGCTGAGCCCGGATGCGCGCAACGCTCCGGCTGATCTGGAACGCCTGCCCTTCATGACCAGCGCCCTGGGTGCGAATGCCGATGGTTCGACCCGCATTGTGCGTTTGAGCCAGGTGGCCAGCGTCACAGAAACCACCGGGCCCAACCAGATCAATCGCCGCGACCTGGTACGTGAAGTCGCCGTCAATGCCAACGTGTATGACCGCTCGGCGGGAGAAGTGTCCAGCGACATCAAGGCAGCCCTGGACAAAACAGCTTTTCCGCCCGGTTACAGCTACCAGTTTGGCGGTTCGACCAAAAACATGGCGGAATCCTTCGGCTACGCCATCTCGGCTTTGATCATGGCCATTTTGTTCATTTACATGATTCTGGCCAGCCAGTTCAAAAGCTTTTTGCAGCCGCTGGCGCTGATGACATCATTGCCGCTGACGCTGATTGGTGTGGTGCTGGCACTGTTGATGTTCCGCTCCACGCTGTCGATGTTCTCCATCATTGGGGTGGTGATGCTGATGGGGCTGGTGACCAAAAACGCGATTTTGCTGGTGGACTTTGCCATCAGGATGCGTGAAGAAGGCATGGAGCGCAGCGAGGCCTTGCTGGTGGCGGCCAAGGTGCGTTTGCGCCCGATTTTGATGACCACCCTGGCCATGATTTTTGGCATGATCCCGCTGGCTTTTGCCTTGACGGAAGGCTCTGAGCAGCGCGCCCCGATGGGTCAGGCGGTGATTGGTGGTGTCATCACGTCGTCTTTGCTGACACTGGTCGTCGTGCCGGTGACGTATTGTTTTATGGACGACCTGGCTCAGTGGTTCAAACGCAAGCTGGGGCCAATGCCTGGCAAGTCCCCCTCACATCAGACTGACTAAAATTCGGCACACTTTCTCCATCCATTCTTGACAACACCATGAACTACGAACAAGCCCGATTCAACATGATTGAGCAGCAAATCCGCCCCTGGGAGGTGCTCGACAGCCAGGTACTGGCGCTGCTGGCAGTCATCAAGCGAGAGGACTTTGTACCCACGGCCTACAAGGCGCTCGCCTTTGCTGACATGGAGATTCCGCTGGCGTCGCCACAGCAGCCGGGCCAGTGCATGCTGTCGCCTAAAGTTGAAGCCCGTATTTTGCAAGACCTGGCGCTGCAAAAGCATGAAAAAGTGCTGGAGATTGGCACCGGCTCGGGCTACATGGCAGCGCTGCTGGGTCACCGCGCGCAACATGTTGTCAGCCTGGAAATTGATGCTGCGCTGGCGCAAACCGCCCGGGTCAACCTGCAAAAAGCCGGTATTTGCAACGCCGAGGTGCGCACCGCCAATGGCGCCAAAGACCATTCAAACCATGACCTGTTTGATGTGATTGTGCTGAGCGGCTCGGTGGCTGAAGTGCCCGCGAATTTGCTGACCTTGCTCAAAGTCGGTGGCCGCCTGAGCGCGATTGTGGGCGATGAGCCCGTCATGCGCGCCACGCTGGTCACGCGTGTGGGCGATGCGGCCTGGCGCACCACGCAAGCCTGGGACACCGTGGCACCTCGCTTGCTCGGCTTTGCCGAGCCGTCGAAATTCAACTTTTGAACCCGCCCCTCCTGAACATGATTTCCCAAGTCAGCCCCCTTCAGTTTGCCGCCTGGCGCAATGCGGCCACTACAGCGCCTGTGGTGCTGGACGTGCGAGAACCCTGGGAAGTGCAAGCCGCTTCTGTCACGCCTGATGCTTTCACACTGGTGCATGTGCCAATGCAAAGTATCCCGGCACGACTTGAAGAACTGAAAAGAACCTACAGCGCAGACCAGCCGATTGCCTGCCTGTGTCACCATGGCATGCGCAGCCAGCAGGTGGCCGGCTTTCTGGCCCAGCATGGTTTTACTGAGGTGGTCAACCTGCAAGGCGGCATTGCGGCGTGGGCACAGCAGCTGGATGCCAGCGTTCCCCAGTATTGAAGTGTTGAATTAACGATCATTTTTCAGGACCTGTATGAACCACCACATCCAACGCAACCGCAAGACTTTGGTTATAGCCATTTCATCAGCGCTGCTGGCCATGAGCGCTCAGGCGCAAAACCTCGTCGAGCTGTACGACTCGGCGCGTGCATTTGATGCGGTTTACCAGTCAGCCAAGCTGCAATACGATGCCAACCTGGCGCGCGCTGACCAGGCACGCGCTGGCATCTTGCCAACCGCAGGCTTGAATGTCGGTGCATCGCGCACCTCCTTTGACAACAACAACCCGGTGGTGGACCGCAGCTTCAGCACTCAAAACGCAACCATCACAGCGTCGCAGCCGCTGTACCGGCCTGCCAACTGGGCCACCTACGAGCAAGGCTTAAAGCAGGTTGACCTGGCCAAAGCGGTGCTGGACGCCGCCGACCAGGACCTGATCGTGCGTACCAGCCAGGCTTACTTTGATGTGCTGGCCGCGCAGGACACGCTGACCTTTGTGAAGGCTCAAAAAGCCGCTGTGGCCGAGCAGCTGGCGTCCGCCAAGCGCAATTTTGAAGTCGGTACATCGACCATCACCGATTCGCGCGAAGCGCAGGCACGGTTTGATTTGGTCACGGCACAGGAAATATCTGCCGACAACGATTTACGGGTCAAAAAACTCGCCCTCGACACGCTGGTGGGCAAGACCGGTGCACAGCCCAAAGGCCTGGTAGTGCCCGTCGCCTTGCCGCCAGTGGTGCCGCAAGATGTGAATATCTGGGTTGACCAGTCAGCGCTTGTGCATCCGGCGGTACGTCAGGCGCAAAACAGCCTGGAGATTGCCGAACTCGAAGTCAACAAGGCCGAGGCTGGCCACAAGCCCACGCTGGATGTGAACGCCAGCTACAACGCCACCCGCAACCCGTCGGGCACAGCCCAAAGCGCATTGAACAGCCGCAGCAACACCGCCACCATCGGCCTGGCTTTTAACCTGCCGCTGTTTGCTGGCTTTGCGACACAAAACCGCATCAAGGAAACGCTACTCCTCAAAGACAAGGCTCAAACCGACCTGGAAGGCGCGCGGCGCAACGTGGCTTTAGCCACCCGTACCGCCTACTTTGGCGTGCAATCCGGTCAGGGTCAGGTCAAGGCGCTGGAAGCTGCCGAGCTGTCCAGCCAGAGCGCACTGGACGCGAACAAACTGGGCTACCAAGTCGGTGTGCGCATCAACATTGACGTGCTCAATTCACAAAGCCAGCTGTTCCAGACCAAGCGTGACTTGGCCAAGGCACGCTACGACGTGCTGCTGGGTGGGCTGCGCCTGCGCCAGGCCAGCGGCACGCTCACCCCCACTGATTTGCTGATCATCAACTCGCTGCTGGCCAAATAAAAGCCCTACCAGCCACAACCTGTCGCAATCGGCCAGTTGGTATTTCAGGACAGGTGATTTTCCAGCGCATTGACGGTACGCTGTGTGGCACCCTGATGGCTTGATGCAAAGGCCAACGCCGCCTGCGCCATCCGGTGTTGGGTATCAGGTGTACTGACGCATTGGGCCGCCCACTTCACTGCACCCGCCATGTCTGTGACCCGCTGCGCAGCGCCGGCTGCCTCAGCAAGTTCAGCCGCCTCAGCAAAATTAAAGGTGTGCGGCCCCATCACCACCGGGCAGCCGCAGGCGGCCGCTTCAATCAGGTTTTGGCCGCCCAGCTTTTCAAAACTGCCGCCCAGCAAGGCGATGTCACTCAAGCCGTAGTACAGCGGCATCTCGCCCAGTGTGTCACCCAGCCAAGCATCGGCACGCATGGCTTCATCGTTGTCAAACGGGCTGCCTGACCAGCTTGAGCGGCGTGACAGCGTGAGGCCGAGCTGCTTGACCAGCGCCGCCACGTCATCAAATCGCTGCGGGTGGCGCGGAACGATCAACCATTTAATTGCTACTAATTCAGGAGCTGCTTGCGCCCGTATTTGTTGGGCTTTGGCTATGATTTCTTCCAAAAACAGGGCTTCTTCGCCCTCCCGGGAGCTGGCCAGCAGGATCACAAGCTGGTTGAGGGCCTTGCGCCATGCTTTACCCGTGGCCAGTTGCTCGCCAGAAGGCGCTGCGTCAAACTTCAGGTTACCAAAGACGCCTGCCACCTCCACACCCAGTTGCCGGTAGCGTTTGGCGTCGCTGGCGGTTTGTGCATACACAGCCGTCAAGGCAGCATAGGCCGGGTAGGCCAGTGGCGACATGGTCAAGGCTTGCTGCAACGATTTTTCTGACATCCGCCCGTTGATCAAAACCATCGGTATGTTGCGCGCTTTTGCAGCCGCCACCGCACAGGGCCAGACTTCGGTTTCCATGAGCAGACCCAGGCGCGGCTTGAAGTGGTCAAAAAACCGCTCGACCACCACCCGTGTGTCCCACGGCTGCCAGACTTGCACGTCACCGGGTCGAAGCAGCGCCCTGCCCTCAGCACGCCCGGTTGCTGTGCCGTGGGTCAGAAGGATGCGCAGACCTGGGTATTGCGCGCGCAAGCCGTCCAGCAAAATGCCGGCCGTGCGTGTTTCACCCAGCGACACAGCATGCAGCCAGACCAGGCTCGACGACGTTTCGCGCGGCTGCGTATAGTGGCCAAAACGCTCTTCAACTGCCTCGCCGTAACCGGGCTCTTGCACCGTCCGCCTGGCCATTTTTCGGCGCAGCAGCGGTTGCGCCAGCCGCATCAAGCCCGAATAAATGCCAAGCACGAAACCGCTCATCGCGCACTGCTTTCCAGCCCGGTTTCGCAGGCCAGCCAGGCTTGCCACACGGCATCGACAGTGGGATGGGGCTGCGCAAAAACGCTCACCTGATGCGCGCAACCCAGCGGGCCAGTACGCCAGGCGGTGTCGAAGTTATAAATTTGCACATGCGGCAAGCCGAGCGCCACAGCGATGTGGCTGACGCCGCTGTCAACACCGATGGCCCCTGCACACTGCCCCAGTTCTTGTGTCAGCACGCTAAGAGCCAGCAATGGCAAAACCACGCTGCCCGGCAGTTTTGCGGCAATGGCTTGGCTGGTGGCCAGCTCTGCGGCGTTGCCGTGAACCAGTGTGACCTGACAGTTGCTGGCAGCCAGACGCAGACCCAGCGCTACCCAGTTTTGCAGAGGCCAGGTTTTGTCATGACGTGATGAGCCATGAATGAATGCAATCTTTTTTGCTATTTTTTCAGGAGCTGCTTGCGCCCGTATTGATTGGCCAAAAGACCTTTCTGATGCATAAAACAGGTCAAAATCAGCCTCTTTTGACATCCTGTAGCCCAAAGCACGCGCCGCCAGAAAACGGCCACGCTGCACGGCGTGGACATGCGGCTCAATGGCAATCGCCACATCCGCCACCCAGCGGGTGGGTGCTTCATAGCCAGATCCCTCGGTCTGGTTCGCCATCGCAAAGCGCTTGCCCTGTGGCGTCAGCTTGGCCAGCCGCGCAACAACGGCGGACTTGGCCAGGCCCTGCAGGTCAATCACAGCGTCGTAGCTTTGGGCTTGCAAGTCGGCTTTGAAAGCACGCCACTCGCCTCGCGTTTGTGTGGCCCAAAACGACTTGCGCCAGCGCCGCAGCTCGCACGGGATGAGGCGATGGATGCCCTTGACTTGAGTCAGCAGTGGCGCAAAAGATTTTTCAACCACCCAGTCGATTTGCGCGTCCGGCATCGCCGCCAAAATGTCCTGCACCACAGGCAGCGTGTGAACCACATCGCCCAGAGAGGAAAGCTTGACGAGGAGAATTTTCATGCGGTATCGAAATGCAAGCGAAGTAGCGGGTGTAGGAAATGCGTGTTCATTCAAGCAGGGGGCCGCGGATCTGGCTTTGCCAGTCCGCAGGCGCAGCGCCCCCTCGGGGGCAGCGAAGTACACGAAGTGACGAGCGAGGGGGCATATCAATGAGCAGCTGCAAAACTCGCATCCGGCTTCACACTTCTCAAAAGCGCCAGCATGTCCGCCTCAATACGATGCAGCGCCGCCTCTGTGTGCCCTTCAAACCGCAGCACCAGAACCGGCGTGGTGTTGGACGCGCGAATCAAACCGAAACCATCTGGCCAATCAACACGAACACCGTCAATCGTATTGATCAGGGCTGGTGCGGAAAAATTAACTGTCTTGATCAAAGCATCAACAACACTGTGCGGCTCGCCCTCCTTGCAAACCACATTCAGCTCAGGCGTGCTGAAACTGGTCGGCAACGCATTCAGCAAAGCGCTTGCATCCGCAGAGCGACTCACGATCTCAAGCAGGCGCGCGCCGGCATAGGTGCCGTCGTCAAAACCATACCAGCGCTCTTTGAAGAAAATATGCCCACTCATCTCGCCACCCAGCGGCGAGTTGACTTCTTTCATCTTCGCCTTGATCAGTGAATGCCCGGTTTTGTACATCAGTGGCACGCCACCAGCGGCTTCGATCTCAGGCGCCAGGCGCTGCGAACATTTCACGTCAAACAAAATCGTGCCGCCTGGCACGCGGCTCAGCACATCGCGGGCAAACAGCATCATCTGGCGGTCGGGATAAATGTTCTGCCCATCCTGCGTGACGATCCCCAGACGGTCGCCGTCGCCGTCAAACGCCAGGCCCAGTTCAGCGCCGGACGTTTTCAGGGCGTTGATCAGGTCACGCAGGTTTTCAGGTTTGCTCGGGTCAGGGTGATGGTTGGGGAAGTTGCCATCGACCTCACTAAAGAGTTCAATCACCTCGCAACCCAGCGCGCGGAAAATCGCCGGGGCTGAAGCGCCAGCAACGCCGTTACCGGAATCAATCACGATTTTCATCGGGCGGGCGAGTTGGATGCCTTCAACAATCCGTTCACGGTAAGCGCTTGAAATATCGAACTGCTTGATGCTTGCAGGTGTTCTTGCCACCACAGCGCTTTCAGTTTCCATCACTTGGCGCAGGCCCTGAATCTCATCGCCATAAATCGCCCGGCCAGCCAACACCATTTTGAAACCGTTGTAATCCTTCGGGTTGTGGCTGCCGGTGACCTGAATGCCCGATGTGCACAGCGTGCTGGCCGCAAAATACAGCATGGGCGTGGTCACCATGCCCACATCCAGCACATCAACACCGCTGGCAGCCAGACCGCGCATCAAGGCAGCGGCAAGTGAAGGCCCGCTCAAACGACCGTCACGCCCCACAGCCACCGTTTTTTCATTCTCGGCAAGTGCTGCCGCACCAAAAGCCCTGCCCAGTGCAAAAGCCACCTCATCATTGATGGTGGTGGGCGTGATACCGCGAATGTCATAGGCTTTGAAAATCGATGCATCAAGAAGCATGGGGTCAGCAATCTGTGTCTTAAGAAAGGCTTCGATTGTAAGTTGCCCATTGCCAGGTAACACCCGAATGAGGTGTCCGAAAACGGCCAGTCAAAACCGACGGCGCAGGTAAGATAAACGCCATGAGAGCGAAAGATCAGAGCACACACATCAGCCAATCCGCAGACGCCTGTTACGCCGCCCTGAAGGCTCGCGACGCCCGGTTTGATGGCTGCTTTTTCACCGGCGTCACCTCCACGGGCATTTACTGCCGCCCGGTGTGCAGCGTCAAAGCGCCCAAGCGGGAGAACTGCCGCTTTTTTGGCCATGCTGCGCAAGCTGAAAGCGCGGGCTTCAGGCCTTGCCTGCGCTGCCGCCCGGAGCTGGCGCCGCAGTCGGTGGTGTGGTCCATTCAGGATGCGTCTTATATTTTGGCGCACCAGGCGGCTCGACTTTTAGACGAACCCGAAGGCTGGGCAGACAATTCTCCGTCTGTCGAAAAGCTGGCGTTAAAGCTGGGCATCAGTGACCGCCACCTGCGGCGTATTTTTGAAGCGCAGTTTGGTGTGTCGCCTTTGCAATACCTGCAAACACGCAGGCTTTTAAGCGCCAAACAACTGCTGGCCGACACGCAGTTACCCATCTCGCAGATCGCCCTGATCAGCGGTTTTGCCAGCGTTCGGCGCTTTAATGCCGCGTTTGCAGCACATTACAAGCTGAACCCGACACAGCAGCGGCGCAGCACATCAAAAACCCAAAGCGCCCAAGGCATCACCGTGCGGCTGGGCTTCAGGCCCCCTTATGACGTGGGAGCCATGGTGGCGTTTATGCAGACGCACCGGATAGAGTCCATCGAATCTATCGCTGTCGACGGCTACCCTTACGCGTCGCGACGGACATTTGGCATTCAAGCAGCCGGCAAAAGACACACTGGCTGGCTGCAAACAAGGTTTGACGAAACGCGGCATCAGCTGCTGTTGACAGTCAGCGATTCCCTCTGCGATGTGCTGCCGCTGCTGATCCGCCGTGTGCGCGCGGCTTTTGATCTGGACGCTGACCCAGGCGCCATCAATGCCGTGCTGCACGACGACTTTCCGACCGGGGACAGCCTGCGCGTGCCGGGAGAGCTGGATGGTTTTGAGCTGGCTGTCAGGGCCATTCTGGGCCAGCAAGTGACAGTGGCCGCAGCACGCACATTGACCCAACGCCTGGTCAATCAATTTGGCGAGCCGATCAGCACACCCTGGCCAGAGCTGAGCCGCCTGTTTCCAACACCCGCCGCGCTGGCTACTGAGATTGGCGATGTGGCTGATCAAATGGGCAAGCTGGGCATTGTTCGCCAGCGGCAAACAGCCATCACGGGTTTGGCCAAAGCCGTGACAAACGGCTTGCAGCTGCAGGGCCATGTGGATGTCAGCACCACGATTGAAGCCCTCAAAGCCCTCCCCGGCATCGGCGACTGGACCGCCCAGTACATCGCCATGCGGGCGCTGCGCTGGCCGGATGCATTTCCGGCAGGTGATGTGGCGTTGCACAAAAGACTGGGTGTACAGGGGCTGAAAAATCCGGCGCGGCTGGCTGAGGCGGCATCTCTGGCCTGGAAGCCTTGGCGCAGCTATGCGGTGATCCGTGCCTGGTCAGGAGCGTGGCGAGGAGCAGTGACTTGACGCTATTTATTCAGGAGCTGCTTGCGCCCGTATTGATTGGCCTAGAGCCCTAAAAGAGACCCAAAAAGCACTCGAAAAGCACATCAAAAGGCAAGCCATCATGAAATTTCACCCATCCATCGTTCAAACCAGCTATCAAAGCCCGCTGGGGCGCATGACACTGGCTGCGACAGCCGCCGGGCTGGCAGGCGTGTGGTTTATCGATCAGCGACATTTGCCCAGTGAGTTGACCTCCGCGCACAGCTGGCCTGTGGATACCAGGCACCCTTTGCTGGTTACAACCGCAACGCAATTGACTGAATATTTTGCGGGTCAACGCCAGGTTTTTGACCTGCCGCTTGACCTGTCAGGCGGCACAGCCTTTCAGCAAGCGGTGTGGCAAGCGCTGCTGGCGATTCAACCAGGGCAGACCAGCAGCTACGGCAACGTCAGCAAAACGATGGGCAATGCGGCGGCGGTGCGGGCAGTGGGCGCAGCTGTTGGCCGCAACCCGATCAGCATCATCGTGCCCTGCCACCGCGTGCTGGGTTCAGACGGCTCACTGACAGGCTATGCTGGAGGGCTTGACCGTAAAACCGCGCTGCTCAGGCTTGAGGGCGCACTTGAAAAGAATCTGATTTGACAACCGCTAAAAAACCCTGGCTGGCCGACTACCTGACGCTCGGCGCACTTTGGGGATCCTCTTTTTTGTTCATGCGATTCAGTGCTGTTGAATTTGGTGCCATGGCCACAGCCGCCGCTCGTGTGGCCATTGCGGCCGCGTTTTTGTTGCCGATTGTGATGATCAAGGGGCTGCTGCCAGAACTGCGCCAACATTGGAGAAAAATTTTCTTCATGGGCATCTTCAATTCCGCCATTCCGTTTGCCTGCTTTGCCTATGCATTGCTGTCCATCACCACAGGTTTGTCAGCCATATTGAATGCCACGGTGCCGATGTTTGGCGCCTTGGTGGCATGGGTCTGGCTGAAAGACAAACCCGCACTGTCGCGCGTTGTTGGCATTGCGATTGGTTTTACCGGTATTGCCATGCTGGCCTGGGGCAAAGCGACTTTCAAGCCAGATGCCTCGGGCGTGACCACGGGCTGGGCGGTGCTGGCCTGCCTGCTGGCCTGCCTGTGCTACGGCATTGCCGCCAGCTTTGCCAAAAAGTACATGGCAGGCATCAACCCGATGGTGACCGCCGCTGGCAGCCAGATCGGCGCAACGCTGGGTTTGGCACTGCCTGCCATCTGGTTGTGGCCCGCGACCTCCCCCAGCATCACAGCCTGGCTGGCTCTCATCGTGCTGGGCGTGGCCTGTACTGGCATCGCCTACATCCTGTACTTCAGGCTGATTGAAAAAGCCGGCCCCCAGCGCACCCTGACCGTGACGTTTTTAATCCCGGTGTTTGCGGTGTTTTATGGCGCTGTTTTCTTAAGCGAAGTCGTCACACTGTGGATGCTGCTTTGCGCAGTGGTGATTGTCTGTGGCACGGCGCTGGCGACGGGACTGGTGAAGTTCAAGCGTTAAAGCTGACCCGCTATCACGTTGATGCTGAGCGCAAGAATCAGGATATTGAACCCAAAAGCCAGCACGCTGTGGATCAACGTGATGTGGCGCATCTCCCGCGATGTCACCTGCACATCCGCCACCTGCGACGTCATGCCCACCACATGGGCGTAATACAAAAAGTCAAAATAGTCCGGCGCCTGCCCACCAGGAAATTTCAGCCCCGGGCCATCGGGCTCACCCTGCTTTTCCTCAAAGTAGTAACGGTGCGCGTAATGAAAAGCAAATATCGTCTGAATAAAAAACCACGACGCCGCCAGCGCTGAGGCTGACAGCCCGATGTGAAGCACCTGATCCATGCGAGACAGGTCACGGCTTTGCTGCATCAAAAGCGTGATCGCCACAACGCAAGCAGCATTGGCCAATAACAACACCAGAACAAGCACCACATTCGGTTCATCCTGAGCTTGTGCCCTTTCGCGGGTTCGCTTGGCATCAAACGCCAGGCACAGCCACCAGGCCAAGCCCAAATAAACCACCAGCCCAACGCACCAGGCCAGCAAAGCGCGAAACTCCCAACCCATGGGTAACGGCACAGCAGCCACCGCCAAAGCTGCCGCCAGGCCATACGCCAAGCGCTGCGGACCCGTGGCTTCTGAAAGATGTTTTTTCATGTTGATGATTGTGGGGCAAACAACAACATCAGCATGAAAGCAAAAAGCCACGTTACTCAATGAGCAACAGGGCTTTTAAACTGGTGGAGCGGGTCTCTTATTCCGATTCCCAATACAAGTGAGAACAAGGCGTGAAGCCGCAGACAGTGCTACAGCACGGCAAGGCGAAGCAACGAAGTTATCGCTTTTATTGGGAATCGGAATTACAGATCATCGTCTGCAACCCGCAAGAACACTATATTTTCTGACAAGCTCATATTTTTGGGCGGCAAAGAAAAGGCTATTACTTTGTCGAAGCACCAGAATGCTTGCCTACAACATCCTGCATACCCGCAGCATCACCCACCACCACGTCCCATGCCCATGTGCCAAACCCGCCATGCACGTTGACTGCCTCAACCCATTGCGCCAATGCAGCACGCTTGGCCTGGTCTTGAGGTGAGTCCACACCCTTAATCTCCAGTACCAGCGTTTTGCCCGACGTGTAGCGCACCAAAAAGTCCGGAATGTATTTGCGCTTGGATCCATTCCACAAGTACAGAATGTGAAAACCAAGGTGATCATTTTTCACCCAGGCTGCCACTGCTGCGTGCGCCTCCACCACATTTGCAGCGTACTTTTCCCAGCCACTGTCCACCACGATGTGGCTGATCTGGCAGCGCTGGGTAGGCTCCGCAATGCGTGTGGTGTACCAGGTGCGCATGTCGCGGGTACTGCCAATGGGCCGCTCACCATCAAACACAGGCTCCAGCTTCAAAGTGTTTTGCTCAACCACGTACTTCATCAGGTGCTGCGTGATCAAGTCAATGTGCAGCGAATACAAAATCCGTTTGCGCAAAGGGTCTTGGTGAAACAGCGACGGAATGTCGATCTTGTCAGACGCCAAAAACTCTTCTACCAGCCGTACCAGTTGGAACAGCAGGTATTCACGTTGACCTTTGAACTGATCTTGTAACAGCTCAAATGCCCGTTGCGCTGCCTTGAAAACCAGCCGTTGTAAGCGGAACTCTTCGGGCAACTTTTCCAGGTCAATCTTTACCACCTGGCTCCAGTCGGCAGCACCGCCCAAGGCAGGTGCAATGTCGGCGTTCAGGGCCACCGTGGCCGGGTCGATTTTGAGCACACCCACCTTGCTCCATTCCACCACCAGTTGCGGGCGTACTACTTGGTCAACGCGCAAAATGTTGGGCCACTTGACTTCAAATACATTGCGGGTGCTAAGTGATTCAATCTGCGTGCTGGGCTTGGGTGGCGGCGGGCTGGTGCCGCCATCGCCGGGCTGCATGGCAATGGACAGCGGCACGCCAAACACATTGACAAATTCGGGCAAGTACAGGCCGTTTTCATCCTTGTCATAGGCCACCCGGCGCAAGCCCCGGCCAATGACCTGCTCACACAAAAGCTGGCTGGTAAAGGCGCGCAGCCCCATGATATGGGTGACGTTCTTGGCATCCCAGCCTTCGGACAGCATCGCCACAGACACCACGTTTTGCAGGTCTTGCCCGGCCTGACCGCGCTTACCCACTGTGTCCACCAGCTCGCGCAACAGCTCTTCTTTCTTCATGACGCGCAGTACTTCTTTGCAGCTATCCGGAATGCGCGCGGCCTCCATGATCTCTTTCAAGCGTAGCTCGTAGTCCTTGTCTGAACTGGCGGTTTCGCCCAGCTCTGCTTTTTCAAGTACCTTGGAATCAACGCGAAAGGTGCGGGTGGCGTCGTGCAGTTCGGGCCATTGCGCATGGCCCTTGGCAAAGTAGTGCTCCACCCGCGCGGCGGTCTCGGTGCGGTTGCAAACGGTCAACATTACTGGCGGTGACAAATGCCCCAGTGCTGCCCAATCCGCAGCGGTGGCACGCCAGTCGGCACCCAGCAGGGTGTATGCCTGTTGCACCAATTCAGGCAGGGCTTCATGCGCTTCAGCTTTGCGGTTCAGGTCTTCGGCTACTTCAGGTTCGCGGTACAGGTGGTACAGCTTGGGGCGCAGAGTTTGTGCGTTGGGCAGCGCATCGGCCCGCACCACCACACGCGGCGTTTTGACCAACCCGGCTTCAATCGCATCGTTCAAACCAAAGTCTGACACCACCCAGGTAAACAAACCGGCTTCGGTATTGGTGCGCCCAGTGGGGGCAAAGGGCGTGGCCGACAAGTCGTAGCAACGGGTGATACGCCGGGTCTTGTGTATCCGGTCCAGCCCCTCTACCCAACGGGTGGCTTCGTCTTGGTCAAAACCCAGTGCCTCTGCTTCGGCCTTACTCATCTTGAAATCGGCAGGTGTGCGGTAGGCGTGGTGCGCCTCGTCGTTGATCACCACCAAGTCCTTGTACGTGGCCAGCTTGCCCAGTACTCGCTTTGTAAAGGCTTCGTCGCTTTCCTTGCCCTTTTTGACCACCGATCGGTCTTGCTGCTTGAGTGGCATCAGCGTGTGCCAGTTCTCAATTAGCACTTCGGCACGGTTCAACTTTTGGCGCATGGCTTCGGACGGGCACAGCTCAAAGCTATCGTAATAGTTCTCAAGGTGGCCCGGCAGCAGTACCTGCAAGCGCGATTTGACTGTCAAACCAGGCGCCACCAAAAAGATAGCGCTGGAATACTTGCGTGGCGACTTGGGGTAGGTTAGCGCGTTCAGCACCTGCCAGGTGATGATCATGGCCATCACCGTGGTCTTGCCGCTGCCAGTGGCCATTTTGTTGCACAGCCGCTCAAATGCACCTCCGTCGCCCTGCACGTTAATGCCCTGGCGGTACTCGGGTTGCGCCTCCAGCATCCAGATCAGGGTCTCAATGGCTTCAAGCTGGCAGAAGTAAAACGGGTACTGGCGGCGCGACACTTTGTCTGCATCCCACCAATGGGCCAGCAGCTCCAGCGTTACGGCCGTCACGCCCGGCCAACCGGCCGCACGCCACTGGCTTACGCGCTGGCGAATGTCGTCCACCAGCGGGATGGACACCTGGCGGCGCGTGTTCTCGCGGGTGTCGATGATTTCGTAACCCGCTGGGCGGCGCTTGGGCTCCTGGCGCAGGGTGCGGTCTGCGTTCTCGGCCCAATGTTGATGGGGCTCCACGAACGCGGAATTGATGATGAGAGACGTGGGTGCAGTCATGTTGCTGCAATTTGTTGAAGGGAGCGCATGAACACGCCAAAGCTATGAGACTTGTTTCGGGCCGGGTCGAGGTGGGCCGCAATGCGCCGCGCACCATCGCGCTTTTGATACAGAGAAATGTGTTTTTTCAGCTCGCCCGCTGGGCTGCCCAGCAAGTCAGGCTGCCGGTACATCGCTTTTGCACCCAGCTTGGCCAAAGCTGGCACCTCAAAAGCCAATGCCACTGCCGCCCAATCACCAATAAAAAACGTCTCCAACTCCCTGCAAGCAATACGTACCACGGCATGCGGGTGCCCCGCCAAATTGCATATTTGCTGAAGCCCATTTTTAATTGCAAGACAGTCGCCACTGTCCTGGTCGCGCAGCACAAAGAAACAAGTATTGGCCTGCCGCCACCCACGTATGCGCAAGCCCAAACGCTTTTCCATGTCACGCTTACCCTGGAAAACTTGGTAGTGCAGGTTAATGTGCGCTGGCAAATGTGAGGGCAAAAATGCTTTCAAGAAATCTTGTTCAGACGGCCCCTCCAAAAAAAACACAATGTGCTCTATACCCGGCGCGATCAAGGGTGCACTCCCACAAACAGACCACTGTTCCACAGATACCCCAGCTGGTCACCCTCATCAACATAGGCTTTGAGTTGCGCGTCATCTTTCGCACGGTGAATGCTGGTGTAGCCGTCTTGTTTCACCAACCAGAACACCTCGTCCAGGTGGATCGCATTCAAAAAGTCGGGCGAATGGGTGGTCACAAATACCTGCCCGCCCAACTCCCCATAACTGCGAAACTCTTCTGCCAAGTCCCAAAGCAAGGAGGGGTACAACTGATTTTCAGGTTCCTCCACACACAGCAGGGGGTGCGGCGCGGGGTCAAACAACAGCACCAAATAGGCCAACATTTTGATGGTGCCATCCGACACATAGCGCGCTAAAAATGGGGCTTCAAATGCACCGTCCTGGAACTTCAGGAGTACCCTGCCCTCCTCAGTTGTCTTGGCCTCCACTTTGCTGATGCCAGGCACACAGGAGCGAAGTCGATCAAGCACCTTCCGAAAAACAGCGGGGTGGTTTTTATAAAGGTACTCCACCACCAAAGACAAGTTCTCGCCCTCGCGCGAAAGATGCTCGGCATAGCCGGCATCTGCTTCGGGGCGGGCTCGGCTGATGTGAAAGTCTGACAAATGCCAGTTTTCAATCAGGTTACCCAGTGCCACGACCGCCGGGAAACGCTCAAACTGCGCCAAACCCTTAATGGCCAAAATATCCGGGCTCTTCAACGTTTGTTGCTCGCGTTTGAGCTGACCTTCATCGGTCACCGTATCCAATTCATTGGTGACTGCGTTGCCTGTGCCATTTGAAAACTCCAAGAAGTGCCATGGTTTGCCGTGGCTGCCCCTGCGGTAGCGCAAGATTTCCAGGGTGACTACCGGTCTGCCTTTGACTTCATCAATATGCAGCTCATAGGTAATCAACTGGCTGCGCCCACTGGCAGAGGCAGTGCGCAATTTCAGCTCGATTTCAATCGGCCCTTTAGACCCACGACTGCGCACTTCTTCAAACCCACGGCTGCCGCCCAACTTGCCCAATGCCGCGGTGACGTTGGTGGCCATGGCATCGCGCAAAAATGCAAACACTGAAAACAGCGTGCTCTTGCCGCTGCCATTGGCGCCCACCAGCACGCAAAACCGCGGTATATCACGCATATTGACGTCGTGAAAAGCCCGGAAATTTTTGAGTCGTATGGCTTCAATTTGCATGGTCTAGCTCTCCAACGCCGTTAACTTCATGATTTTCAGCGATTCAATGCCCCGGTCATCCACAATCTTCACCGCCACGGTGGCGTTAGCACCCGCCTCAAACGGCAGCGACACGGTGCCCACAAAGTGCCTGAGCAAGTCTTCGTCCAGCTCGGCGCGAATGTCTTTTTTGAGCTTCATCCAACCCTCGTCTTTACCCGCCATGGGGAAGAAAAACTGGTGCGGGAACAGGCTGCGCCCGTCGTAGTCTGTGTCCAGGCTCCAGGCCGCTATCTTGGCCTTACCGCCCGACACCAGCTCACCCTTGCTGGTGTCAAAGTAGTCAAAACCATTCACCTCCACCTGCCACAGGCCACTGGGCAGCGCAGTCAAATGCACATCGGGCTGACCCATGAGCCAAAAGCTCTGGTTGGTGGTGGATTTGGACGCAGCCTTCTTCAGGTCTTCGGTCAGCAGGTCGGTGTTCATTTGCGCCTTGAGCGCGGTAATGCCTTTAAGGGCGTCAATGTCTTTGGCCGCTTCGGGGTCAAAGGCAAAGGCGCAAAACACAATCATCTTGGGGCGTGGGAACAGGTCTGCCGCCTCGCCCAGCGCGTGCTCCACCTGGCGTTGCTCCAGCGCCCCATGCTCGGGGCCGAAGCTGATAACTACCCGCTCTCCGGTATCCAGGTGCCCACTGGCGTGCAGACAGGTGGTGCCGGGCAGCACCTCCAGCTCGGCAAACTTCAGCATCTGGCCACCCTTGCCGCGAATGCCAGCCTTGAGCAATTCATCGCGCCAAGCGTGCTGGCGGCTGGTGTTGCCGCTGCGGGCTACCGACATATCAGCAATATTAGCGTCTAGACCTTGATTAGCGTGCGCAGGCTGCTCCTCGAGCGATAGCACAGTAGGGAAAGGCACGGCCTCTACCGTGAACGGGCCGGACACACGCAGCTTGTTCTTGGTTTTTTCGGGTTGGTCGTACAGAGTTTCGTTGTCGGCCTGCGCGGCAATAGAGCGATCCATCTCGGCCTGCATCTTCTGGCGGGCGGTGTGGAATTCATCAAAATCAAGACGAGCTGAGGCAGGCCAGTCGGCAGGAAAGTCGAATGGCACTTCCCACTCCTGCAGCTTGTCCTGACCAAGTTGCAGCATTTCACCTTTGCGCCCACCCTCTAAAGGCTTAAAAGCAAACCTGTCACTTTGCAAAACAAAAACCGCATGCAAATTGTCCAGCGCAGCTTCAATTCCCGGATGCAGCCGCTCGTAAATGGCGTCAATCTCAGGGTTGTTGGCAATGCTTTTGAGCGTGACGTGTGGCACGGTCTTGTAGATGAAGCCACCCTTCAGCCCTTCGTGTGGGTAGCGCAGGGCGTAGTAGTCGTAGCTGGCCGTCATCAGCCGCTGCTTGGCCAGGGTGATGGCCACGCGAGAAGTGTCGCAGGTGATCCAGCGACGGCCCCATTTTTCGGCGACATAGGCGGTGGTGCCGCTGCCGCAGGTAGGATCTAGCACGAGGTCACCGGGGTCCGTGCACATCAGCATGCAGCGCTCGACTACCTTTGTAGACGTTTGGACGACATAAACCTTTTCATCGGTAAACGAGCCTGTTCCCGTGTCTGACCAACTATTGGTGATTGGCGCTACCAAAAAGTCACTGAAATACCGTACAAGTCCAATTGACGAGGCACGCGGCTCAATGCGACCTGATTTGGCAACTCGCTCCATTCCTGTAAAAGGCGTTCCCCATTGGCGTTTACCAGACTCATAGAGCAACCCGCGGAAGGGGAATTTGTAGAGGGTTGTTGATGCATTCGTTTGGGATGTGAGCGGCTTAACTGCAAACACGCCATCCGCTTTTCCGCTTCGTTCCGCCTCTTCCATATCTATTCTTGAAAGACGCTGTCGGCAACCTGAACTGTCTGCTTTGAACTTGTATTCGTAGCTGTACTGATGAAATTTCTTCTCTACGAACTGCTGACGATATTTGACGTTGCTTTTGCTTTTCGCATACCAAACTAAAACGTCTACCACGCGGTCCACGTTGTCCATACTCGCACCGGAAGTCTTCTCAACAAAAATTTCGGCCACAAATTCCTGATAACCAAAAATCTCATCCATCAAATTGCGCACCAGGTGAACATTGTCATCACCAATCTGCACAAACACGCTTCCCGTCTCACTCAGCAAATCCTTCGCCAGCAGCAGCCGATCGCGCAGATACGTCAGGTAAGAATGAATGCCGAGCTCCCAGGTGTCGCGAAACGCCTTGATCATCTCGGGCTCTTGGGTCAGATCGGCATCGCTGCGGTCTTTCACGTCGCGCTTGTTCGTGAACGGCTGAAAATTGCTGCCGTACTTGATGCCGTAGGGCGGGTCGATGTAGATCATCTGCACCTGCCCGGCCATGCCTTCTTTTTGCAGCAGGCTGTTCATGACCAGCAGGCTGTCGCCAGCTACTAATCTGTTAGCCCAACCCCGGTCGTGTTTGTAAAAGTCCACCGCCGCGCGCAGGGGCATGCTCTCAAACGGGGCTTCAAACAGGCCGGGCTGCATGCCTTGCGCCGCGGCCTTGTCGTTTTTCTTGCCCTGGCGCTTGCTCACCGCGCTCAAAATGCTCATGGCGTCAATGCGCTCGTGCACATGCAGGCTCACGGTGTCCACCTCAAAGCTGGTTCGTTCGGCCTTGCCGGTCCACTGTAGGTAAGGGGCGCTCATGCGGCGCAGTTGCTCTAGGGCGTGGCGCATGGCGGCGGGGTCATCCCCGGCTAAGGCGTCTTCAATCAGCTTTTCAGCACCGGCGCGGGCACTGTCAAATTGCAGGGCTGGGTCTAGATGGGGGTCGTAGGCCCAAGGGGTTTTGGCCTGTTCGGGGTCGCTGGCCTCATTCACCAGGCCCACTTCGGGGTTGTTTTTGCGACGGTCGGCGTGGCGGTAGGCCAGCACTTGGGGGTCACCGGGTTCGGTTGACTTACCAGTTGGTTTGGCTTTGGTCGTCTTTGCCACCTTGGTCGCTGGCGCGGCAGCCAGCAAATCAGGCTTGGCGGGCTCCGCTTTCAGGTCGAAGTCTGGTCGATTCACTTCGGTTGCTAGTGCGGTCGAGCCCCCCCTGCCTTTTCCTTTAACGGCTTGCCCTGATTCAAGCAATTCATCGCGTAAGGCTTTGAAGTCTTCTTCGGTGATGTTTTTAAACCCGGCATCAAGGGCAGCTTTTAAGAACTGCTCTGTCAATGTGCTGTTACTCACGGTGGCACAGTCGCCGGGCAGTAGCGCCAGAAAAATAGACTTGAGCTGTTGCTGTCGCGCAATGGCCATGGATGCTCCCGAAAATTGTTTTGATCATCGGCCACAAGTCGTTTTCAGACTGAAGTGCCGCCATGCCACAGTTTAAAAATAGTCGCCGAATCACTCGAATGCGACCTGTCCGGACTGTACCGCAATGTCCGACATCATCCAAGATCATCTAAAACCCCTTGTTGGACGTTAGAAAACAAAAAAGCCCCGGATAACGGGGCTTTTAGGGGTGTTTTAAGACTGTGCTGGACAGTCTAAAACTTAACCTTGGCGGAGCGGACGGGACTCGAACCCGCGACCCCCGGCGTGACAGGCCGGTATTCTAACCAACTGAACTACCACTCCTGGTAGCTGGCGTTTACTCTTGCGAGTCAAGTGCCAGCGCCTTGTGCCTGAATCACTTTGCAGTGAAACTTGGCGACCCCACGGGGATTCGAACCCCGGTACTCACCGTGAAAGGGTGATGTCCTAGGCCTCTAGACGATGGGGTCAAAGCCTTGGAACTTTCCGGACAAACTTCTGCTTTGACGCATCGGTCTGACAAAAAACTCTCTTAAATTGTCTTAACAGTCACCAATCAGATTGGTGGAGGTAAACGGGATCGAACCGATGACCTCTTGCATGCCATGCAAGCGCTCTCCCAGCTGAGCTATACCCCCTGTAGGAAGCTGCATTGCTGCAATTTCCGTCAAGCCTTGAATTATAGCCCGAAAAATACCGCCGCATCAAATTTTGAGTCGGGCAATCACATCGCCCTGCACCATCAACTCCAAAATCGCATCGAGTGACGGCGTTTGCGGCGTGCCCATCACAAGTACGCGAACGGGCATGGCGAGCTGTGGCATTTTCAAGCCGCTTTGCGTCAACACCTGTTTGATGGCGGCGGCAATACCTGCCTTGTTCCAGTCGCAAACAGTGAAAGCATCAGCCAGCATGGCCAATGCAGGGCGTACAGTGTCCGTCACATGCAGGGCAATGTCTTCAACGTTAGCCTGACCGGCTTTGACAAGTACCTGAAGCCAGTTGGCCAATTCCACCAGCGTGCTGCAACGGTCTTTGAACAAGCCGCAGCCGCGCAACAGGCGCGATTCATCAAGAGCAGCCGCTGCATCGATTGACAGAAATGGTTTGACCAGTTCTGCCAGCGCGGGATCGCTCATGGCCTTCAAATGTTGTGCGTTGACCCAGCGCAATTTCGCCTCGTCAAACTGCGCGGCGCTTTTACCCAGGTGATCGAGGTTAAACCAGGCGACAAATTGCTCGCGACTGAAAATTTCGTCGTCGCCGTGGCTCCAGCCCAAACGCGCCAGGTAGTTGACCATCGCGTCGGGCAGGTAACCTTCAGCCGCATATTGCGTGACAGCCTTTGCCCCGTTGCGCTTGGACATTTTTTCGCCCAGCTCATTGAGTACAGTCGGCAGGTGCGCATAGACCGGCACATCTTTGCCGAGCGCTTTGAAAATATTGATCTGACGCGGTGTGTTGTTGACGTGGTCGTCGCCGCGAATCACATGCGTGATCGCCATGTCAATGTCGTCCACCACCACACAAAAGTTATAAGTCGGCGTGCCATCGGGGCGGGCAATCACCAGATCATCCAGCTCGTCGTTGCTGATCTCGATGCGGCCCTTGACCTTGTCGTCCCAAACGACGCTGCCGCCCTGCGGGTTTTTAAAGCGCAGCACGGGTTGTACGCCTTCAGGAATGGCAGGCAAGGTCTTGCCAGGCGCTGGCCGCCAGGTGCCGTCGTAACGCGGCTTTTCCTTGGCCGCTGTTTGCGCATCGCGCAGTGCGTCCAGCTCGGCCATGCTCATGTAACAGGGGTAGACGTGGCCAGCAGCCTGCAAGTCGGCCAGTACGGCCTTGTAGCGGTCCATGCGCTGCATTTGATAAAACGGGCCTTCGTCGTGGTCAAGTCCCAGCCATCGCATGCCTTCAATGATCACATCAACCGAGGCCTGATTTGACCGCTCCACGTCGGTGTCTTCAATCCGCAAAATAAAGTCGCCGCCCGTTGATCGCGCAAAAGCCCAAGGGTACAGTGCTGAGCGAATGTTGCCGAGGTGAATGAAGCCTGTTGGCGATGGGGCAAATCTCGTGCGTGTTTTCATGTCAAGGTGTCCAGACCGCGGCGCAAATCAGCCTTGATGTCTTCCACATGGTCCAGGCCCACGGCCAGACGCACTAGGCCCTGGCTGATGCCTGCAGCCAGGCGTTGTACTTCGCTCAAGCGGCCATGTGATGTGGTGCCGGGGTGGCAAATGATGGTTTTGGTGTCACCCAGATTGGTGGCAATGCTGCACACGCGGGTGCTGTTGATGACGTGAAACGCATTGGCTTTGGCAACGTCAGCCGTATCACCTTTCAGCTCAAACGACAGCACCGGGCCGCCCACGCCCGACTGCTGGCGCATCGCCAAATCATGCTGCGGGTGTGATGCCAAGCCAGGGTAGTAAACACGCGCCACGGCTGGTTGGGTTTCAAGCCACTGCGCCACAGCCAGTGCGTTGGCGCTTTGCGCCTGCATGCGAATACCCAGCGTCTCAAGCCCCTTGAGCACCACCCAGGCATTGAAAGGGGCGAGCGTCATGCCAGCAGTGCGAACAACCGGGCCAAACACGTCCACAATGATTTTGGAAGGGCCGCAAATGGCACCGGCCATCACGCGGCCCTGGCCGTCCAGGTATTTGGTGCCGGAATGAATGATCAGGTCAGCGCCCAATTCAACCGGGCGCTGCAAGGCGGGTGAGCAAAAGCAGTTGTCAACCACCAGCAAAGCGCCAACGCCATGCGCCAACCCGGCCAGCGCGGCAATGTCACAGACCTCGGTCAGCGGGTTGGTGGGCGTTTCAGCAAACAGCAACTTGGTGGTGGGGCGCAGCGCGGCCTTCCACTCGGCTACATCAGTTTGAGACACAAAACTGGTTTCAACCCCAAACTTGCCAAACTCGCGCCCAATCAGGTTGATGGTGGAGCCGAACATCGAGCGAGAGCAAACCACATGGTCGCCCGACTTCAAAAGGCCCATGCACATCATCAAAATGGCGCCCATGCCGGTCGATGCACCAATGGCGGCTTCAGTGCCTTCCATTGCTGCCAGACGACGCTCAAAACTCGTCACGGTTGGGTTGGACGTGCGGCCATAGGTATAGCCGTCCTCAGTGCCCGCAAACCGCCGCGCTGCGGTCTCGGCGTCAGGCTGCAAAAAGCCGCTGGTCAGGTACAGGGCTTCAGAGTTTTCGCCATACTGGCTGGGGTCGATGGCAACGCGCAAGGCCAGCGTGTCGCGGTGCAGGTTGTCAGGGAGTTCTTTTGAGGTCATGCTTGTTTCAGACTTCTTCAGGGTTGGGCAAGGCCAGGCGCGACACATCAACACCGCCTTCTTCGCTGCCATCAATACGCTCTGCATTCATTTTGGCAATGGTCTCTGCTGTAATGTCTCCGGTGATGTACACACCGTCAAAGCACGATGCATCAAAACCGTCCAGCTTGGGGTTGAGTGAGCCAATCGCGCGCTTCATGCCAGCGACGTCCTGATAAATCAGCGCGTCGCAACCAATCACCTGGCGAATCTCTTCCACAGTGCGGTCGTGTGCCACCAGCTCATCAGGCGTGGGCATGTCGATGCCATACACATTAGGGAAACGCACAGGCGGCGCTGCACTGGCCAGGTACACTTTTTTGGCGCCTGCATCACGTGCCATCTGCACAATTTCTCGACTCGTTGTGCCGCGCACAATCGAATCATCGACCAGCAACACATTGCGGCCTTTAAACTCACTGGCAATCACATTGAGCTTTTGGCGGACTGATTTTTTGCGCACGCCCTGCCCCGGCATGATGAAGGTGCGGCCCACATAGCGGTTTTTGACAAACCCCTCGCGGTACGGAATACCCAGCAAATGCGCCAGCTGTGTGGCGCTGGGCCGACTCGATTCAGGGATGGGAATGATCACATCGATCTCGCTCGGCGGCACCGTAGACACCACACGCTTGGCCAGTGTTTCACCCAGGTTCAAACGCGCCTGGTAAACCGAAATACCGTCCAGCACCGAGTCAGGCCGGGCCAGATACACAAATTCAAAAATACATGGGTTCAACGAGGCCTTGTCGGCGCATTGCTGCGCGTGCACATTACCGTCCATGTCAACAAACAACGCTTCGCCCGGTGCAATGTCGCGGTCGAACGCATGGCCTGTGCCTTCAAGCGCGACAGACTCACTGGCCACCATCACTGTTTTGCCGCCCTCGTTGTGGCCATGGCCGATGCACAGGGGCCGAATGCCAAACGGGTCACGAAAGGCCAGCAAGCCGTGCCCCGCTATCAGCGCTACCACGGCATACGAGCCCTTGATTCGCTTGTGGACGCCGCGCACCGCAGCAAACACATCCACAGGTTGCAGCGGCAGACCACGTGTGGTTTTTTCCAGTTCATGCGCCAGCACGTTAAGCAGCACTTCAGAATCACTGTCGGTGTTGATGTGGCGATGGTCGGTGTTGAACAGCTCGGCTTTGAGCTCAGCCGCGTTCGTTAAATTGCCGTTGTGAGACAACACCAGGCCAAACGGTGCGTTGACGTAAAACGGCTGGGCTTCATCCTCGCTGAAGGCGTTGCCCGCTGTGGGGTAGCGCACCTGGCCCAGGCCCAAGTTGCCGGGCAGCGCACGCATGTTGCGGGTCCGAAAAACGTCGCGCACCATGCCCTTGGCCTTATGCATGAAAAACTTGCGGTTTTGTTGGGTCACAATGCCCGCCGCGTCCTGGCCCCGGTGCTGCAGCAGCAGCAAGCCGTCGTAAATCAGCTGGTTAACAGGCGCCTGGCTGACGACGCCGACTATGCCGCACATGGTGTTTTGTTCATGGTTATTTCAGTTTAAATAATTTGCAAATTTTTCAGGCAACACAGGCTTCAGGCCTTTGAGCATCGCATTCAAAACGGGGGCGCCCCTGGAATCTTGCCACCACTGGCTTTTTTCAAGTGCCGTCATGTTGATCACCACCGCTGCTGCCAACAGCAAAATCACGCCCCGCACCAAGCCAAACGCCGCACCCATGGTGCGGTCAACAGGCCGCAGGCCGATGGCTTCAATCATTTTCTTCAGCAAAAAGGCCAGCAAACCAGCGGCAAATACCGACGCGACAAACACCAGCACAAAGGCCGCCGCATAACGCACTGTTTCGCTGGCGGACTGCAATGGCAACCACAGAGCAACCATAGGCGCAAAGTACTGCGCTGCATAAAACGACACCGCCCAGCCCAGTACCGACAACACTTCATAAACCAGGCCGCGCCATGCGCCCAGCAGCATGGAAAAGACTAAAACCGCCAATAAAACCCAGTCAGCCAGTGCCATTACAAGGTGAGGATGGCAGCGGGTAAGTCAAGCGATTTGATTTTGATGGCGGCCTTGTCCGCCTCGGCCTTGCTTGCAAACGGCCCAACCCGCACACGAATACGCTTGCCGTCCTTGGTTTCAGCCACCTGGGTGTAGGTTTTTAGTCCGGCTTTTTCCAATTTCAGACGCACTTCTTGGGCCTTGTCCATCTCTGCAAACGCGCCAACTTGCACCACCAGGCGTTCTGTAGATGCCGTGGGTGCAGCTGCGGCCTGACCATCCAGCAAGGCTTTGGCACGGGCGCCGTCATCTGCCTTAGGCAGAGGTTTGGCTTCTGGTTTTGGTTCAGGCTTGGCCTCAGCTTTAGGGGCTGGCTTGGCTTCAGGCTTGGACACAGGTTCAGCCTCTTTTTTAGGCGCAGACGCTGCTTGCACAACAGGCGCTGGTTTTTTATCGCCGACGATTTCTTCTTTGGCACCCAGGCTGGACGCTACAGCCACCTTGTCTTGGCCAGGTGCAGAAGCTGGCGTTGCAGCTTCCCGGGCAGGCTCTGACTTGGCAGGCATCACCAAGGGTTTAGCGGTGTTTTTGCCAGGGATTTCAATCGGAATATCCACCGCAATAGGTCGTGGCTGGGTGTCAAACAGCAAGGGGAAACCCACCACGCCAGCCAGAACCAATACAGATGCTCCTATCAGGCGGTGTTTGGCGCGTTTGCGAATGACTTCCATGCTCTCGGGCTGGGCTGCACCAGCAGCGCTAGCAGATGTTGAAGAAGCCCGGCGAAAGTTGAAAAACGGCATGATGCTGACTTTGATCTTTGTAAAGCTTGTGGGTCGGCTTGCGGGTGGACTGGGCGGGCAGTTTGGGCAGTCAGGCGTTCAGGTGCTTGGCAAAAAGTCGCGGCAAGCCGCCCTTCAAAATGCCACCCACCGTGTAGAAAGACCCGAAAACCACAATTCTATCAGCGGGGTCTGCTGCGGCAATGGCCGCTTGCAGGGCAGATTCGGGGGTTTTGTAAGCGTTTGCGGTGGCGTCTTTGCGGGTGTTGGTTGCGTGCCATTTGGCTTGCAAAACCTCTCCTGTGGCGGCCCGGTCGGTCGGCAGGTCCGTGAAGTACCACTTGTCAATCAGCGGGCCAACCCGCGCCAGCATTGGCGCCACGTCTTTGTCGGCCATGGCACCGAATACGGCATGGGTACAGGGGTAAAAACCCATCGCGTCGAGGTTTTCAGCCAGAGCAGCAACAGAATGCGGGTTGTGCGCCACGTCCAGCACCAGCGTCGGCTGGCCGGGAATGATTTGAAACCGACCCGGCAATTCAACCATCGACAAGCCGACGCGAACAGCCTGGGCGGTCACGGGCAGCACATCCCGCAGTGCCGTCAGCGCAGCCAGTACACCAGAAGCGTTCATGAGCTGGTTCGCTCCGCGCAAAGCCGGGTAAGCCAAGCCAGAATAGCGACGCCCCCTGCCTGCCCAGCCCCACTGCTGCTTGTCGCCTGAAAAGTTGAAGTCCGTGCCAAATTTCCACAAGTCAGCGCCCACTGCTGCCGCGTGGTCTATCACGCTTTGCGGCGGCATGGGGTCACTCACCACCGTCGGTTTGCCCGGCCGCATGATGCCGGCTTTTTCAAACCCAATCAGCTCGCGCGTGTTGCCCAGCAGTTCCATGTGGTCCAAATCAACGCTGGTGATGATGGCGCAGTCGGTGTCAAAAATATTCACCGCATCCAGCCTGCCGCCCAGGCCGACTTCCAGAATCACCACATCGAGCCTGGCGTCGATCAGCAACTGCATGATAGCCAGGGTGGTGAATTCAAAGTAAGTCAGTGATATTTCACCGTCTTTTACAGCTCTGGCCTTTTCAACACGTGCGCAAGCAGCTACTAAATCAGAAGCATTCGCAATGTCCCCACGCACCCGGCAGCGTTCTTCAAAGTCCACCAGATGCGGGGATGTGTAGACCCCGGTGCGGTAGCCCGCCTCCAGCAAAATGGCTTCCAGCATGGC
The DNA here is from genome assembly GCA_044378095.1 of Polaromonas sp. Taxonomy (GTDB): domain Bacteria; phylum Pseudomonadota; class Gammaproteobacteria; order Burkholderiales; family Burkholderiaceae_C; genus Polaromonas. The sequence continues at coordinate 25,616 of JBILXX010000009.1, read as the reverse complement.
GCAGGTCGAACCCTTGCCGTTGGTACCGGCCACGGTAATGACGGGGCAGTCAAACTTCAGACCCATGCGGTCAGCCACGGTTTTGACCCTGTCAAGGCCCATGGCGATGGTTTTGGGGTGCAGCCGCTCGGCGTAAGCCAGCCAGTCGGCCAAGGTGTTGTCAGAAGTAGGTGCGTTTTGCATATTGGACATGATTGTCACCGCAGATGGATCAGACAGATGCTCATCAGGGCACTATTAATTCAGTAGCTGCTTGTGCCCGTATTCATTGGGTTAAAGGCCAAGTAGATACCTATTTTTGGCGGTTTTTAGCTGTTTTGTGACAAAATCAGGTCATGTTCACGCCTGCCGTCGCTCACCGCTCATTTCCCAGGCAAAGCGCAAAGCCATCACTGCAGCCAGCAACGGCCACATGAGCACCCGCCTGCTGGCCGATGCCGTATTGATTTTGCATGGCCTTTTTATCGTCTTTGCCGTGTTCGGCGGCTTGCTTGTTTACAGAAAAGGCCAGTGGAAAAAACCACTTCTCACCCTTCACCTGGCCTGCGCAGCCTGGGCCGCCATCGTCGTCATCATGGGCTGGACTTGCCCACTGACCCCGCTGGAGCAGCACCTGCGACTGGCCGCTGGCCAACAGGGCTATAGCAGCAGCTTTATCGAGCAATACCTGCTGGCCATGATTTACCCAGATGGCCTCACGCGAGGCGTGCAAATGACGCTGGGGGCAGGTGTGGTGATCTTTAATGCGCTTGTTTATGGCTTTTTTGTGTTGAAAAATCGTTCGAGCTGAGGATTTACCTGGACTCCGACTCTCATCGTGTTCCACTGCACCTAAGGTTTGAGCAGCGCCCTACCGCTCTTAAAATGCTATTTATTTAATAGCTCCTTACACCCGTATTCATTAGCCTAAAGGCTGATTTGATACATATTTAGACCTGTTTTTTGGCTATTTATGGCAAAATCCGGCTCATGATCACCATTTACGGCATTCCGAACTGCGACACGGTTAAAAAGGCGCGCGCCTGGCTTACAGAGCAGGGCCTGGCTTATACGTTTCATGATTTTAAAAAGCAGGGTGTGCCCCTTGACAAGCTGCCAAGTTGGGGCAAAGCCGTGGGGTTGGACAGGCTGCTGAACCGCCAGGGCACCACATGGCGCAAGCTGGATGCGACCACCCAGGCCAGTGCGGGCACCCCGCAGGGCGCGCAGGCCTTGGTGCTGGCCAACCCCAGCATCATCAAACGGCCTGTGGTTCAATGGCCGCGTGGCGATGTAACAGTGGGTTTTGATGCTTCGCGCTGGGCTGAAATGATTGCAAAATAGCACCTGCTGTGTAAAGCGTTGAACCACTTTTTACGAGAGTTGTCTCATCGTTATCGCATCGGAGTCCGCAACATGAAAAAAATCCTCGTTTTATCGGCGTTTGCCACCGCCAGCCTGTTGGCGCTGAACGCAACAGCGGCTGACATTCTGGCTCGCGTCATCACCAGCACGCCAGTCGTCAACCAGGTTGCTGTGCCGCGTCAGGTGTGCAACAGCCAGCAGGTCATCACCCAGACGCCAAAAACAGGCGGTGGCGCTGTTTTGGGGGCGGTAGCAGGCGGCGCGGTGGGCAATGCGATTGGCAATGGCGGCGGGCGGGCACTGGCTACCGTGATTGGCCTGGTGGGCGGCGCGATGGTGGGGGACAGGGTCGAAGGCACAAACAACCAGGTGCAAAACGTGCAGCAATGCAGCACCCAGACCTTTTATGAAAACCGCGCCAGCCACTACAACGTGGTGTATGAATACCAGGGCACGCAATACAACGTGCAGATGGCGCAAGACCCGGGACCTTACGTGCGCTTGCAGGTCACACCGGTTGGGGCGATCACCCCTGCGCCGCAGCCCGCTTTTCCGGTGCAGCAGATACAGCCTGTACAACCACAAACTTTCTACCAGCAAACGCCTGTTCAGCCTGGCTATGTGGTGCAGCAGCCTGTGTTTTTAGCCCCCGTGGTGATTGAGTCTTACTCCACCTACTACGGCAGGCCGTACTACCCCCACCACTTTCACCGACCTTACTACGGGCCTGTGGGCACGTCAATCAATCTGGGTTACAGCAGGGGTTGGCGCTAAGAACTGGGCGCTTACAAAGCCGTTTGAATCAACGCACCTTTGAACAGCACGGGCCCGGTTGGCCCGCCACTGGATGGCACGCCGCCTTTGGGCTCCAGGCTGATGGCAAGTGCGGGCACATTGACATCATTGCCCGCCGCCGTCAACTTGATGACCGCATCACTGCCCAGCACGCCCAGCGACCTGGGCCCGCCAGCTTGCGGCAATGCCCAGAGCTGAAGTGATTTGTCAGATGCTTCCTGAAAACCGCCCACCCGCTTGAGCGTCAGGCGCTGGCTTTTTGGGTCAAACGTGACCAGCATGGACGCGGCGGCCTTGTCGTCAGCCAGCACCGCCACGTATTGAATCTCAGGCGTGGCGCTGAGTCGGGCGGCCAGCTCTTGCACCTCGCCGCCCAGTCTGGCGTTGATACCGTTCAGACTCACAGCCACCATCAGCGCTACCGCCGCCACACCCACACCCATGCTGGACAGGCCGCGCCACAGGTTCAGGCTGCTCCACCAGCCTTTGTCTGCTTTGGCTGGTGCGCGCGCAGCCTGCATGGCTTTGGCTTGCTTGTCGGCATTGACCAGGTTTTCAATCCGTTTCCAGACCAAAGGGCTGGGCACAGCCTGGGGTTGCAATTCAGCAACGGACGCCATGCGGCCCTGCCAGATCAAGGCTTGTGCACGCACTTCTGCATGGTTGCGCGCCAGCGCTTCAAAACGGCGGCGCGCACCGCCGCGCAATGTGCCCAGCGCGTAGCTGGCAGCGAGCTGTTCAATGAGGGAGGGGTTGTCAAGCAGGTTCATGTTGTTGTTCTTTCCAGGCCACATCAAGCCAGTTTTGCCATGCAGCCGCGCAATTGCTCCAGCCCGCGGCGTATCCAGGTTTTGACGGTGCCCAACGGCAATTTCAGCTGCTCGGCCAGCTCGCCGTGGCTCATGTCGCGCATGTAAGCCAGGCTGACGACTTCGCGCTGTTTGTTGTCCAGCAGGCTCAGGCAGTTGTGCAGCGCCCTGGCCTGCTCGCTGGCTTGGGCTGTGTCCAGCGGGTTGGGTGAATCGCCTGCCACCGTGTCTGAAATCACGTCGTCCAGCTCCTGCATGTGGTCAGCGCGGTCAGATGCACGGCGACGTAGAAAGTCCAGGCCCCGGCTGCGCACAACCAGCGCCATCCAGGCCATGGGCGGCGACAGCGTGGCTTTGTAGTCGCCCGCGATCTTCCAGATATTGATAAACGCTTCTTGCAGCACGTCTTCAGCCCATTCACGGTTGGTCACGACTCGCACCGCCACGCCATAGAGCCTGGACGAGGTCAGCTCGTACAGCTCCCGCAGGGCTTTTTCATCCGCCAGGGCGACGCGGTCAATCAGGGCGATCAAGGTGGTGTCCGGGTGAATCGGGTTTGAAGTTGTCATGAAAAGGATTGTCCATGAATCTTGAGTACGCGCGCCTTGCGCCAACAGATTCAGACAGCCCGAGCCTGTCCTTTAAAATCAGGGCATGACTACCCTACAAATCTCCAACATCACCGTCACCACCCAGGCCAATGTCTACTTTGACGGCAAGTGCATCAGCCACGGCATCACCTACCTGGACGGCACCAAGAAATCAGTCGGCGTGATCTTGCCAAGCACCTTGACCTTCAACACCGGCGCTCCTGAAATCATGGAATGCGTCGCTGGCAGTTGCGAGTACAAACTGGCTGGCAGCGATGCCTGGGTCAAGTCAGGCGCGGGTGAAAAATTCAATGTGCCGGGCAACTCGAAGTTCGACATCCGCGTGACCGAGCCGTACCACTACATCTGCCACTTTGAATAACGAAAAGAAACATAACAACGTCATGGCCACCATCCTCCAACACCTTCCCATCGGTCAAAAAGTCGGCATCGCGTTTTCGGGCGGGCTGGACACCAGCGCCGCCCTGCACTGGATGAAGCTCAAGGGTGCTGTGCCCTACGCCTACACCGCCAACCTGGGCCAGCCAGACGAGCCCGACTACGACGAGATTCCGCGCAAGGCCATGGAATACGGCGCTGAAAAAGCCAGGTTGATTGACTGCCGCAAGCAGCTGGCCACCGAGGGTATTGCCGCGCTGCAAGCGGGCGCGTTTCATATCACCACAGCAGGCGTGACCTACTTCAACACCACGCCGCTGGGCCGCGCTGTAACCGGCACCATGCTGGTCGCCGCCATGAAAGAAGACAACGTCAACATCTGGGGTGACGGCAGCACCTTCAAGGGCAACGACATTGAGCGCTTTTACCGCTACGGCCTGCTGACCAACCCCGATTTGAAAATCTACAAGCCCTGGCTTGACCAATTGTTCATTGACGAACTCGGTGGCCGCGCCGAGATGTCGGCTTTCATGACCCAGGCTGGTTTTGGCTACAAGATGTCGGCTGAAAAAGCCTATTCAACCGACAGCAACATGTTGGGTGCCACACACGAAGCCAAAGACCTGGAATTGCTCAGCAGCGGCATGAAAATCGTCAACCCGATCATGGGCGTGGCATTCTGGAAGGACGAAGTTGTCGTCAAGCGCGAAGAAGTCACTGTGCGTTTTGAAGAAGGCCAGCCGGTTGCATTGAACGGCAAGCGTTTTGACAGTTTGGTGGATTTGATTCTGGCCGCCAACGTCATTGGCGGCCGCCACGGCTTGGGCATGAGCGACCAGATTGAAAACCGCATCATTGAAGCCAAAAGCCGCGGCATCTACGAAGCACCAGGCTTGGCGCTGCTTTTCATCGCTTATGAGCGTCTGGTGACGGGCATCCACAACGAAGACACGATTGAGCAGTACCGGGACAACGGCCGCAAACTGGGCCGTCTGCTTTACCAGGGCCGCTGGTTTGACAGCCAGGCCATCATGCTGCGCGAAACCGCCCAGCGCTGGGTGGCGAGCGCCATCACGGGTGAAGTCACTCTCGAATTGCGGCGCGGCAACGACTACTCCATCCTGAACACCGAATCCCAAAACCTGACCTACAAGCCCGAGCGGCTGAGCATGGAAAAGGTCGAAGACGCACCGTTCAGTCCGCTGGACCGGATTGGCCAGTTGACAATGCGTAACCTGGACATTGTGGATACGAGGGACAAGTTGGCTGTGTATGCGAAGGCGGGGTTGCTGTCGCTGGCAAACGCCGGCGATTTGGTCAAACTGACCATGGATACAAACAAGTAACCAGGAATTACCGAACGTTGCTTGGTGTTGATGAACTGGCGATTGACGAATCAGATAACCACGCCAGCAAAAGACGTCAGATTTGCGGCTTGTTAATCCAGTTGGTGATGTCGTCAATGGCTTGCTGTTCCATGCCTACAAAGCCGTGGAAGCCGCGAGGCTGACAGGGGTCACCGCTGGGTGGACCGCAACCTTCGACCAGCCACAACTTTTTAATCGGCGCGCTGCGTAAATCCGCCAGCAAGCCTGCAACGGCGCTGGCCTGGGTTTCTTTGCAGCCATCCTTTTTGTGATGGTAGACCAGCGTCGGGACTTTGATGGTGTCAATTGCCTGTTCTGTCAAAACACCGCTGCGCAATTTCAATCGATCAGCGCCATAACCAGACGTCAGCACAATGCCTGCAACGTCTTTGCCTTGATCCAGCATGGCTGCGGCTGCGGCTGATATCGTGCCACGGCTTGTACCCACCAGCCACACAGGTCGTGGGCTGAAGGCACGAATCGCCCTGACCACGGCCAGCACGTCTTGTGCGTGCTGGCTGGTGGTGCGAATCTCCTGGGTCAGGTCACGCATGTCAGTGGCCAAGCCAAGCACCGCCACGTTAAAACCTTTGGCAGCAAACAGCTCGCGCGTGCGCACCAAAAAATTGTCAGACTTCGGCTCTTTGCCATCAAACCCCATGCCGCCTGCGCCGCCAGATATCAGCAGCAAGGTCGCCTGCGCACCGTCGCGCGGCATCCACCAGTAGCTGGTGCTGACACCGCTACGCGCCAATGGCAAACTGACCAGCTGGTCTGCCGCCCACAGGCTGCTTGTAAAAAGGCTCAAGGCAAAACTCAACAGCAGCTGGAAGGCGGTTTTCATGGTGTTCGCTCCGCAGGCTTGATGAAAGACATGGTCAATTTGCGTATTTTCTGAACTTTAACCGCATCAAGTTGCGCAGTGCTCACCAGATGCGGTGCAATTTCTGCCAGCGGCACAAGCACAAAGGCCCGCCGCCACATGCGCGGATGCGGCACGGTTAAATGGGTTGACTCAATGCGTCCGTCGCCATACAGAAGCAAGTCCAGATCCAGTGTGCGCGGCGCATTGGTGTAGGGTCTCTGGCGGCCAGAAGTCTCTTCGATGTGCTGCAAATATTGCAGCAACGCAGGAGCGACCAGGCTGGTTTCAATTTCAATCACTGCGTTGATGTAATCACCGCCAGGAGAAAATCCGGGCAATGTTTCGAGGGGCTGCGTTTGGTACAGGCTGGAGGTTTTTTTGACCGCACAGCCCGGAAATGTGTTGATAGCAGCCACCGCAATCTGAACCGCTTCCACCGCATCGCCCAGATTCGCACCCAGTGCGATGTAGGCTGTCACCATATCGTTTATTCGGGCGCAGGCCCTGAAGCACCGCTTTCGCCCCGATTGGCTGGCTTGCGGCGGCGACGACGTTTTTTGGCGGGTGCAAACTCGCCTTGCTCCGGATTGGTGTCCGGGGGTGAGTCTTCTGTCGGCGCAAATCGCACATCAGTAGCTGGTGCATCTACTTTCTTGACCCGCACGCGCGGATGCTGTGGCTTTTGCAGTTGCGCCAGGCGCTGGGTTTCAATCATGTCGTGGCGCACATCGTCATAGGCGGTCGAGAACTTTTCCCACCACTCGGCCAATTCCATGTCAATCTCGCCGGTCTGCGCACGCAAGCGCAAAAAGTCAAACCCTGCACGAAAGCGCGGTTGCTCCAGCATTGAATAGGGCGACGAGCCGACACGCTTGTCAAAACGAACTTGCATCGCCCAAATCTCACGCATGTCGCCACCCAGCTTGCCGCGCCCCGACACATCGCCAATTTTGGCGTTGAAGGCATCGTCAATGGCGTCGTGCAGCGCTGGCAGCGTGTGCTCACCACGCCCCATGCGCTGCTGCCAGCCGTCACGCACATCCGCCCACAAAATGCACGACAGTAAAAAACTGGGCGCTACTGGCTTGCCTTCACCCACGCGGCGGTCAGTGTCTTGCAGGGCCAGATTCAAAAATGGCTGATGTGCATTGCTGACCACCACATCCAGCAACGGGTAAATGCCCGTCAGGCCTAGTGCTTTGAGCTGCTCAATGCTGGCCAGCGCATGACCCGTTTGCAACAGCTTGAGCATTTCGTCAAACAGGCGTGACTGCGGCACATCCAGCAGCAACTTGACACTGTTTTTCAGCGGTTGCACGGTCTTGTCTTCAAACGTGAAGCCCAGTGCATTCAGCTTGGCGGCAAAGCGCACGGCACGGATGATACGAACCGGGTCTTCACGGTAGCGCACGGCCGGGTTGCCAATCATGCGGATGATTTTTTTCTTCGCGTCCCTGATGCCGTTGTGGTAGTCCACCACCATCTCGGTTTCAGGGTCGTAGTACATGGCGTTGATGCTGAAGTCACGCCGCGCGGCGTCTTCTTCCATCGGGCCCCAGACGTTGTCGCGCAGCACGCGGCCAGAGCTGTCAACCGCATGTGTCATGCCTGCCAGTTCGCTCTTGCTGGTGCGCTCGTTGCCGCCCACCTGTTCGGCCTGACTGCTGTCCAGGTAGGCGCGAAAAGTCGAGACTTCAATCACCTCATGTTCACGGCCACGGCCATAAATGACATGAACAATGCGAAAGCGCCGGCCAATGATGAAAGCGCGGCGAAACAGCCGTTTGACCTCTTCAGGTGTGGCGTCAGTGGCGACATCAAAGTCTTTGGGTTTCAAGCCGACCAGCAAATCGCGAACTGCACCGCCAACGATATAAGCCTGAAAGCCTGCATCCTTGAGGGTCAGCACCACGTCCATGGCGCGCTCGTCCACCAGTTTGGGGTTGATGCCATGGTCTTTAACCGGGATGTCGTGACGGGTGCCGAAGGGAGATTTTTTGACGGCTTTGGCGGTGGATGCCGCGTCAGATTTTCCGAATAGTTTGTCGATGAATTTTTTAATCATGAAGTCAGAAATTTCAGGAGTCCACATGCCACCGGGCTGGCGGACTCAACCGAAAAAAGGTTAAAACAGGTCAAGTATGCGCCATCCGCGCTCGGTGGCCAGTTGGCGAAGGCGCTCGTCGGGATTGGTGGCGACCGGGTGTGTGGCCATGTCAAGCAGTGGCAGGTCGTTCATGGAGTCACTGTAAAAAGTGGTTTCAACGTCCTGCCAGCCAAGGTTGCGCGTGGCCAGCCAGGCTTCAACCCGAGTCACTTTGCCTTCCCTGAACGACGGCGTGCCCAAAATGTCGCCCGTAAATTCACCCTTCGCATTGCGCGCCAGGTCAATCGCAATCAGCTCCTGAACACCAAAAGCAGTCGCAATCGGTCGCGTCACAAATTCATTGGTAGCAGTGACGATGATCACCTCATCGCCGGCCTGTTGGTGGCCCTGAACCAGGTCCAGCGCTGGTTTTTGAATGCCTTTTAGCACTTTTGAGTCCATAAAACGGGCGTGAGCAGCTACTGATTCAATAGCACCTTTGTCGCGTATCGCCTGGGTGGCAAAACGCACATAATCGTGAATGTTGAGCGTGCCGTCGCGGTACCGGGCAAAAAAAGCGTCATTCGCACGGCGAAATTCATCACCGTCACGCCAGCCGAGCGCAATCGTGAATTCGTTCCACTCGTAATCAGAATCAAACGGGATCAGGGTGTGATCCAGGTCAAACAGGGCAATTTTCTTTTTCATTCGCTATCCAACATGGCTTTGATGAGAGGCACGGTAATCGCCCGCTGGGTTTGCAGGGCGTAGCCGTCGAGTTGATCCAGCAGCTGCACCAGGCTGCTCAGGTCGCGTGAAAAGCGGTTGAGCACAAAGCTGATGACCTCGTCGCTTAAAAAAATACCTCGGGCATCCGCTTGGGCACGCAGCACGCCGCGTCGCTCAGGCTCGCTCAAGGCGTGCAACTCGTACACATGACCCCACCCCAGGCGGCTGCGCAAATCATTGCGCAATTGCAAATCGGCGGGTGGCAAGCTGCCAGCCGCCAACACGCCACGCGGCTGGCCATCCGCACTGCTGACGGCGTTGACAAACCAGTTAAACGCCGCCTGCTGCTGCACGGCGGTGTACAGATGGCAGTCGTCAAGAATGACGGCAACCCACGCTTCATTGAATTCGGGTGGCTCCATGACCGACGCATCCAGCCAGCCAATGCGCGCGCCCTGCTGTTGCAAGGCGCCGACCGCTGCCTGGAGCAAATGCGTTTTGCCGCTGCCTGGCTCTCCCCACAAATAAGTGGGTACGGGAGAGCGCAATGGGCTGCCCGCCCACAGCTGCAAGTGCGACAGGGCGGCATTGTTGGGCCCGGCAAAAAAGTTGCTGAAAGCCGGTGCAGTCGCCAGGCCAATGTCTAAAGCGATTTGCTTCATCAAATTCTTATTGGCCCCTGTACAGCCTGCTGCTCATGTAGCGCGCTTTCACACGCCGAATAGCTACCAGCAGCACAGCACTGGCAGGCAACGCAATGAGCACCCCGACAAAACCAAAAAGCTGGCCAAACGCCATCAACGCAAAAATAACCGCCAGCGGGTGCAGGCCGATCCGTTCGCCCACCAGGCGCGGGGTGAGATAAAAACTCTCCAAAATCTGACCCACACCAAACACAGCCGCCACCATCACCAGCGCTTTGACAGACGCAAACTGCAGCAAACCCGCCATTAATCCCAGCAGCATGCCAAGACCAAACCCAACGTACGGAATAAACATGGCAACGCCAGTGAAAATACCAATGGGTAGCGCCAAATCCAGGCCGAACATGAACATGCCGATCGTGTAAAAAACGGCCATGATCAGCATGACCAGCAGTTGCCCGCGCAGGTATTGCCCCATGATGGAATCGGCTTCGCTGGTAAAGCTGTCCACGCTCTCGCGTAATTGTGGTGGGACAAACTCAAGCAAGCGGGCAACAAATCTATCCCAATCCATGAGTAAATAAAACAGCGCCACCGGAATCAGGACTGCGTTGCCAACAATGGCCAGTGCAACGCTTCCACCCAACTGCAGTGACGAAAGCAGCGAACCAAAAACGTCCTCGTAGTTCGCATCCAGGTACTTCAAAGCCAGCGCTTTCAAGCTGCCCAAATCCAGCGACACATGAATGCCAAATTGAGCAAGCCAGGGCGTCAGACCGGACGTGATGTTCTCTGCCAAAAGTGGAACCTGCTCACGCATGCGCGGAACTTCTTTGGCAACGATGGGAATAATCATCAGCACCAACCCCAGAACTACCAGGATAAATACAAGCTCGACCAGCAATACGGCCATCACGCGAGGCACGCGCCCCCTGGCCAGGCTGTCAATCCTGTTGACCAGTGGCGTCAGTACGTAAGCCAGAACAGCCGCCACGACAAAAGGCGTCAGCACCGGGCCCAGCAGCCACAGTGCCAGCACGATCAGCGCGGCAATCAGGCACCATGCCGAAGCGCGCTTTTGGGTCTGGGTAAATTGCATAAGGCCTTTCTTTAGAATGTGCAGGCTAATTCTATCGGGGTCAGGTTACAGGACTCCTCACCGCACTTTCAAAACCCATGACGACCCCAAACACCCCCTCCCCCATCAGTTACAAAGACGCTGGTGTTGATATTGACGCAGGCGATGCGCTGATTGAGCGCATCAAGCCGCTGGCCAAAAAAACCATGCGCGATGGCGTACTGGCTGGCATTGGCGGCTTTGGAGCCATGTTTGAGGTATCCAAAAAGTTCAAGGAACCGGTTCTGGTCAGCGGTACTGACGGCGTCGGCACCAAGCTCAAACTGGCCTTTGAATGGCAAATGCACGACACGGTGGGCATTGACCTGGTGGCCATGAGCGTGAACGATGTGCTGGTCCAAGGCGCAGAACCGCTGTTTTTTCTTGACTACTTTGCCTGTGGCAAGCTGGAAATTGACGTGGCTGCAGCGGTCATTGGCGGCATTGCCAAAGGCTGCGAGCTGAGCAACTGCGCATTGATCGGCGGCGAAACTGCTGAAATGCCTGGTATGTACCCGGCAGGCGAATACGATCTTGCCGGGTTTTGTGTTGGCGCAGTTGAAAAGTCAAAAATCCTGAGCGGCGCAAGCGTTGCACCCGGCGACGTGGTGCTGGGCCTGGCCAGCAGCGGCGTGCATTCCAACGGGTTTAGCCTGGTGCGCAAATGCATTGACCGTGCAGGAGACAATTTACCAAACACGCTGGACGGCAAACCCTTCAAACAAGCCGTGATGGCCCCAACCCGCCTGTATGTCAAGAATGTGCTGGCAGCTTTGGCCGCGCACCCTATCAAGGCCTTGGCGCACATCACCGGCGGCGGCTTGCTGGAGAACATTCCCAGAGTGCTGCCCGAAGGCACCGCCGCGCATCTGGTCAAAGGCAGCTGGCCGCAAACCGAGCTGTTTGCCTGGCTGCAAAAAACGGCGGGGATTGACGACATCGAGATGAACCGCACCTTTAACAACGGCATTGGCATGGTGGTGGTGATTGACGCGGCAAATGCAGACGCGACAGCCAAAACGCTGCGTGAGGCAGGCGAGGCGGTGTACCAGATTGGGGTGATTGCTGCCAAAGGAGCTGGCGCGAGTGTGACTGTGGCCTGACAGGCTGCGACGACCCTGCTGGCTTTACCGATCCGGCTTTGGGGTCACCGTTGCCGATTTGCTCTTAAAGTTCTAGCTGCCTGCGCCCGTATTGATTGACGGACTGGACAATTCGGTCAATTTGTATCAAACTGTGCTTTTCCTCAAAGCAACGGAATCATCATGCCAGTCATCGCAGTCGTCAACCGCAAAGGAGGCAGTGGCAAAAGCACGCTGGCCGCTCACATGGCGGCGTGGTGTGCTTTGCAGGGCAGCTCGGTCATGCTGGGCGATGTGGATCGCCAGCAGTCAGCGCGGGCCTGGTTAAAACGCCGGCATGCGGCGCTACCGGTGATTGCACCCTGGGCTGTTGACCAGAAGAACATGCTGCGTGTGCCCACGGGCATCACCCACGTGGTGCTGGACACCCCTGGCGACATGCACGGCTTTGAGCTGGCGCGGGTGGTGATGTTTGCAGACGCCATCATCATGCCGGTATGCAACTCCATGTTTGACCGCGAATCTGCCGCCGCCTGCCATGCCGAGCTGATGAGCCTGCCGCGCGTGGCCAGTGGCCGCTGCAAACTGGTCATCATCGGCATGCGGATCGACGCCCGAACCAACGCGGCCCAAACCCTGCGCACGTGGTCTGAAGGCCTGGGCGTGCCATACCTGGGCGCATTGCGTGAAACCCAGCTGTATGTGCGCAGCCTGGAGCGCGGCATGACGATTTTTGACCTGCCCGCACAAACCGCAGCCGCTGATCTGCTGCAATGGGAGCCCATACTGAACTGGATGAAACCACTGCTGTACCCGCCGCAGGCCGCCAACGATGCATCGCCAAGCCAGCCCATGGCGGCAGTCAGGCAGAGTCCGGTCAAATCAGTGATCAGTTCAGTGACAAATCCAGTGACAAGACCCGCCGCGCCGCAAGCTGTGCCTAACCGCCTGGGCTCATCACTGCCGAACAGTTTGATGCCAGCGCAAGAATCAATGGTTCACGGAGCGCGTTTGTCCGTTCTGGGCTCGGGCCGGTCCGGCACTACGCCCGTGGTGTCCAGCGGAAAACCTGCCATGAGCCGTAACGTCAATTCACCAGACGGGTTGCAGATTCCGCAGTTTTTAAAGCGCGCACCCAACTGAATCGTCAATTAACTTCGCGGCGCAGCAGCGCTACGCGTTGTGCCACCACATCAATGTCTGTCGCATCACTGGCGTGTGCCAGGTATTGCTCCAGGTCAGGCACAGCACGGGCTGCCTGGCCTTGTACGGCCCAGGCCAGCCCCCGGTCACGGTACTCGGCCCAGGCGTCAGGGTGCAGCACGATCAAACGGTCTACCACGGCAATCAGCCGTGGCCAGTCCTCTTGCGTGCGGTGGATTTCTTTCAGGTTGTGCAGCATGCGGCTGATGATGTCGCGCGCTGGTGCAGACTCCAGATACAGGGCAATCGGCGTGTCGAAGTCACTGTCGCCATCTCTTTCGGTCAGGCGACGCTGTCGGAACGGCTCCAGCCGTTCCGACAGCTCTTCGCGGCTCAATGACTGGCCCGTGAAGGGGTCAATCACCACCTGACCTTTGGGCAGGTTGACCTTGACCATGAAATGCCCCGGAAATGCCACGCCGCGTGCATTCAGACCCAGGCTGCTGGCCAGCTCCAGCCATAACACCGCCAGGCTGATCGGGATGCCACGCCGGGTTTTCAGCATCACATGGATGTAACTGTTGTCCGGGTCGTAATAATTGTTGAGGTTGCCACCAAAACCCAGGTCACGAAAAAAGAACTGATTTAAAAGCCGGAGCTTTTGCAGCGCCGACGCATCAGCTGGCAGTCGGCGCTTCAGGCGAGCTTGCAACTGGTCAACATCGCTCAAAATTTGCTGAACATCCAGGTCAGGGTATTCGTCCTGCGCCAGGCTGATGGCGGCTTCCAGCAGTGGGAAGTGCGCGTCGCTCTGAACCAGGCTGGTGAAATACTCAAGTGCTGTGGGCGTTTGCAGATTTAATGGCATGGCGCTACTTTCTCACAAATACAGCTTGAAGTCATCAGTTCTCACCCCGTTTTTACCCCGCCTGGGTCAACGCCGCATCAATTTTCGCACCTTCAACCCAGCCGCCCAGAGCGCTACAAAATACATAGCTGCTCCCGCAGATATAACAGCAGCCAGAAGCCCAATACGCTGCAAATAAGCGGATTTCAAGCCGACCCAGTTGACAGCATCTGCAGACCATAGCAAAAACACCGCCAGCAGGCTGCTTGCCGCCACCACCTGCAAAATGAACACGCTCCAGCCCGGTGCAGGCTTGTAACTGCCGCGCTTGATCAGCCCCAGCAGCAGCCACAACGCGTTGATGAGCGCGCCAATGCCAATGGCCAGCGCCAGCCCGGCGTGTTGAAAATACGGCACCAATACCATGTTGAGCAACTGCGTGATGACCAGCACCACGATGGCGATGCGTACCGGGGTTTTGATGTCCTGGCTGGCATAAAAGCCTGGCGCCAGCACCTTGATGGCCACCAGCCCCAGCAACCCTGCACCGTACCCCATCAGCGCCGTGGTGGTCTGAGCTACATCGCGGTCCGTAAAAGCGCCATAGTGGTACAGCGTTGCCACCAGCGGCTGGGCAAAGGTCAGCAGCGCCACAGCACTTGGCAAACCCATCAGCACCACAATGCGCAAGCCCCAGTCCAGCATGTTCGAGTACTTTTCAGCATCATTGGCGGCTTTGGCGGCGGCCAGCTGCGGCATCAACACCACGCCAATCGCCACCCCCAGCATGGCGGTCGGGAACTCCATCAGGCGGTCTGCGTAGGTCAGCCAGCTCACGCTGCCAGGCGTCAGGTGCGAGGCGATTTGCGTATTGATCAGCAGAGAGATTTGCGCCACGCTGACGCCCAGCAAAGCAGGCAGCATCAGCTTGGTAATGTTCTGGGTCGCAGGATCAGCCCAGGCAGCTTTGGCCGCCGACCACCTGAAGCTGATCTTTGGCAGCATGCCCAGCTTGAGCAGCGCGGGCACCTGCACCGCCAATTGCAGCGCCCCGCCCAGCATCACGCCAGCGGCCAGGGCGTAAATCGGCTCGATGCCCTGGGTTTTAAACCATGGTGCGCCAAACCAGGCCGCCGCAATCATGGACAGATTCAGCAGCACCGGCGTGGCGGCAGGCACGGCAAAACGCCGCCAGGTATTGAGCACGCCCGAGGACAGCGCCACCAGCGACATGAACGCGATATACGGAAACATCCATCGCGTCATGAAGACCGCCGCCTCAAAACCACGCGGGTCCTGCTTGAGCCCGCTGGCCATGGCATAAACCAGAAACGGTGCAGCCGCTACACCCAAAATACAAGTCAAAAGCAACGCCCAACTGAGCAGCGAGGCCACACGGTCAACCACCAGCTTGGTGTGTTCTTCCCCGTGTTGCGTCCTGGTGGCGGCCAGCACAGGCACAAAAGCCTGGCTGAATGCGCCTTCTGCAAACAGCCGCCTGAACAGGTTGGGGATGCGAAAGGCCACGTTGAAAGCGTCGGTCATGGCGCTGGCGCCAAAGGTCGCCGCGATCAGCAGTTCACGCACCAGGCCCGTGATGCGCGATACGAGCGTCAGGGCTGAGACAGTGGAGGCGGATTTAAAGAGTGACACCTGATGAGTTTAGCCCCCAGATCATGTGGCCCCCACGGTTGCTCGCTGCGCGTAACGCCCTGCCCCCCGAGGGGGCCGCCCGCCTGTGGCCCGGCTAAGCCGGTTCCACGGCTTGAGCTTGAATGGCTTCCTTGGCTGGCGTTAGGGTTCTCCTATCAAGCAGGGGCCGCGGGACTGGCTTTGCCAGACCGCAGGCGCAGCGGCCCCCTCGGGGGGCAGGAAGCGACACGAAGTGCGCGACCGTGGGGGCGATATATAATCATGGGCTTCGCTTGAATCATCCGCAGACAACTTTCAGACTCGTCTGAACCCCAAAGGAACCAAATTATGGCAACCGCCAAACCCAAGAAAAAGAACCCGCGCCTGGCATCAGGCCGCAAACGCGTCCGCCAGGACGTCAAACTCAACGCTGCCAACACCTCGTTGCGCTCCAAATACCGTACCGCTGTCAAAAACGTCGAAAAAGCCGTTGCCAGCGGTGACAAAGACAAAGCCAAAGACGCTTTCGCCAAAGCCCAGAGCATTGTCGACACCGTGGCCGACAAAGGCATTTTTCATAAAAACAAGGCAGCGCGTGACAAGTCCCGCCTGTCATCCAAGGTGAAAGCCTTGGCACTCGCCGCTTAAGAAATTAAGCAAAAAGCCCGGAAGGCCTGAAAAGCCTTCCGCCGTTTTGTAGGGTGCGCTGCAAGTGAAGTAAAAAAAGCCGTCGAAAGACGGCTTTTTTTATGCGCGCTGGCGACACGCTCTTCGCAATACGCCACCCATAATGACCCTTTTGACAGACTGATGCCAAGCCTCGTGCCACCTACCCCCAAACCCCTGATCATTTTTTCCCATGGCAACAGCTTTCCGGCCAGCACCTACGGGGTGATGACCAGCAACCTTGAAAAGCGCGGCTACACCGTCAAAGCCATTGAAAAGCTTGGCCACGACCCGGCCTACCCCGTCACCAGCAACTGGCCGCACTTGGTGCAGCAGCTGGCAGACTTTGCGGCCGGACACATCAAGAAAACCGGACAGCCTGCCTACCTGGTGGGCCATTCACTTGGCGGTTTTTTGAGTTTGATGTGCGCCATGCAGCACCCCGTGCTGGGCGGCAAGCCCATTGGTGGCGTGGTGCTGCTCGATGCCCCGGTCATTGGCGGCTGGCGCGCAGCAGGCCTGGGTTTGGCCAAACGAACGCGCCTGGTAGGCTCTGTTTCCCCCGGAGCCGTCAGCCGAAAGCGACGGCATCTGTGGGCCACACAAGACGCCGCGCTGGCGCATTTCAGCAGCAAAAAACTGTTTGCGCTGTGGCATGCGCAAAGCCTGCGCGACTACGTGGAACATGGCACGCATGATGCCGAGGGCCAGCGCCGGTTGAGCTTTGACCGTGAAGTGGAAACCGCGATCTACAACACCCTGCCCGACAACCTGGAAACCCTGCTCAAACGCCACCCCCTGAAATGTCCGGTGAGCTTTATCGGCGGCAACCAGTCACAGGAAATCCGGCAGGTCGGCATGGACTTGACCGAAAAAGTCACCAAAGGTCGCATCATGATGCTGGACGGCACCCATCTTTTCCCGATGGAAAACCCGCTGGCCAGCGCCGCTGCGGTTGAGGCGGCATTGCTCAACATGCATCTCAAGCCGCCCAGGTAACCCAGCCCATCCTGGCGGTGGCCAGCACCACCAGCCCGAACACAATGCGGTACCAGGCAAACGGCACAAAGCTGTGGGTGGAGATATACCGCAGCAGCCAGCGGATGCACAGCCAGGCACTTAAGAACGAGAACAGCAGGCCTACGGCAAACATGGGCACATCAGCCACCGACAGCAAGGCGCGCTCTTTGTAAAGGCTGTAAGCGCCCGCGCCTATCAGTGTCGGCATGGCCAGAAAGAACGAAAAATCCGTTGCCGCCTTGCGAGACAGGCCCAGCAGCATGCCGCCAATAATCGTCGCGCCGCTGCGGCTGGTGCCGGGGATCATCGCCAGGCACTGCACCAGCCCAACCTTGATGGCGTCGGCTGTGGTCATGTTGTCAACATCATGCACGCGGGTAGCGCCGGGGTTGCTTTTGTGCCGCGCCTCAGCCCACAAAATGATGAAGCCACCAATGATGAACGTCGTGGCCACGACTGTTGGGGTAAAAAGATTAGCCTTGATGGCTTTGCCAAACACCAGCCCCAAAATAACCGCCGGTATAAAGGCAATCAACACATTCAGCGCAAACTGCTGCGCCTGCTTGTCAGTCGGCAGCGCCACCAGCGTCGAGCGTATCTTTTGCCAGTAAACCAGAATCACCGCAAAAATCGCCCCGGTTTGAATGGCAATGTCAAACACCTTGGCCTTTTCGTCATTAAAGCCCAGCAGCGCACCAGCCAGTATCAAATGTCCGGTCGATGAAATCGGCAAAAACTCAGTCAGCCCCTCGACGATGCCCATGATGGCGGCTTTGACTAGCAAGGTAATGTCCACGTAAAACTCCAGTGTTAAGCGCTGATTATCGCTGGCAGGTCAGCGCGTTTGACGTGCCCTAAAAGGCAGTTCACGCGGCTTTTTGGCGCTTTGTCGCATAGCCGTTGCGGCCAGGGTACAGGCAAGGCACAGTCCGTTTCCACAGACAGACCCCTTCAACACTCCCTACTCAACAAGGTTTATATGCGCACCCGCATTTTGTTTTCCCTGGTTTCAATCCTTTACTCCGTCCTGGCAACCGCAACTGCCCATGCGGTCGATCTAACAATTGAAATCAACTTGCCGAGCGATCGGCAGGGTGCCGTTTTGGCTGCAGTATTCGACAAGGCCGAAGGCTTTCCGCGCGGCACTGCATTGCGTACCGCCATGGCCCAATCAGTCAATGGCAAGGCAACCTTACGGTTCACAGATCTGCCCAAGGGCGAGTACGCGGTCACCGCCTTCCTCGACGAAAACAGCAACACCAAGCTGGACACCAACCTCTTTGGAATACCGGCAGAGCTGTACGGTTTCAGTCGCAATGCACGCGGCCTAGCGGGTCCCCCGCCGTTTGCGAATGCCTCGTTTGTTGTCGAAGATAGCTCGCAATTGCAGGTCTTCGAACTGAAATAAGGAGCATATTCATCATGACCAACCACATGATCAGTCGCCGCGCAGCATTAGGCGTCTTAGGCGCCGCAGCAACGAGTGCGGCTGGGTTTTGCCATGCAGCAGATTCACTCGATGCATGGCGCAGCAGCTATACCCCCTACAACGGTCCGTTGAAAGCGCCGCTGGACAGCGGGCCACTGCGCGTGCAAGGACGTTGGCCGGCTGCCCTGAATGGCACGCTGTACCGCGTGGGCCCAGCGCGACGCGAACTTGGCGGCGTGTCCATGAACCACTGGTTCGACGGGGATGGCATGCTGCAAGCATTTCGATTCGAGCGCGGCCGCATCTCGCATCGCGGCACGATGTTGGGCACGCCCAAGCTCAAGGCAGAAGAGGCAGCCGGTCGTTTGCTCTATTCAGGCTTTGCGCAAACCTTGCCCAACTCACCGCCTCTTGCCGGGCCAGACACCATCAACCCAGCCAACATTAACCTGTTGTCGCTGCCAGGCAATGGCGAGTTGTTTGCGTTGTGGGAAGCTGGCTCGGCACTGGCGGTAGACCCACTTACCTTAGAAACCAAGGGCTTCAAGGTCTGGTCACCTGAAACGAAGGGCGCACCGTTCTCGGCTCACCCCAGGGTCGCGCCCGACGGCACCGTTTGGAACTTTGGCTACATGCCTGGTACTGGCCGCATGGTGATCTATGAAATCAGCCCGACCGGCCAACTCCGCCGCCAGCACATCATGGCCGCGCCACAAGCCGATATGGTCCATGACTTTGCCATCACCGACAGGCACCTTGTGTTTCTGCTCATGCCATTGAAGTATTCGGTTGAATTGGCATCAGGCAATCTGCTGTCTCACTACCAATGGCAAGACAAGTCTCCACTGATCGTACTCTTGGTAGACAAGGCCGACTTCAAGATTCAGCGTTTTGAAGTACCCGCAACCGGGCTCTTTCATCTGGCCAATGCCTGGGAGCAAGGCGGCACGGTGCAGGTGCGTTTTGTAGCGCAGCCCGATATTTTGGGTGCCATGCACCAGATGGATGTAAACCGCAGCCGCAGCGAAGCCAGGACGCGCGCCACGCAATGGACACAGATCACACTCAACCCTGCCACCGGCCAGGCGCAGATGCAGGCATTGGGTCTGGACAACGTCGAATTTCCGCGCATTCACCCCGCACGCAACGGGTTGCCCACGCAGTTCACCACCCTGCTGGCGCGCAGCCCCAAGATGAATGCTGGGGTGGATGGCTTTGACAGCGTTCTGACGCTACACGGTGAGCAGCTTAAACGCCACCATTACGGGGACGGCTGGATTGCAGAAGAGCACGTCTATGTGCCGCGCTCAGGCACGGCGCCAGAAGGCCAAGGCTGGCTGCTGGGCACGGCCTACCACTGGCCAAGCGAGCGCACAACACTGTCGGTGTTTGATGCCTCCGCTGTCAATGCAGGCCCGCTGGCAAGCGTCAAATTGCCCTATGGCTTGCCATTGGGTTTGCACGGCCAGTTTGTCGCAACATGATCATCAAATTGCTATTCGCAGACTTCAAAAAACTTTAACAAACAAAGGATTTTCATATGAACACAACGACAAACATGAATCCGCAACTCGAGCGTCAGGCGCGCCGCCGCGCAGGCGCCAAACTGGGCTGGTACATCCACGCACTGGTCTACATCTGCGTCAACCTGATGCTGGCGCTGCTGTCAGCCATGAGCGGCAAGCACTGGGCCGTGTTTCCTGCGGTGGGTTGGGGCCTGGGGCTGGCCATTCATGGTCTGGTGGTGTTTTTTGTCACCGGTGGTGCCGGTTTGTATGAGCGCCTTGTGCAGCGCGAACGCCAGAGCTTCAAGGGCGATGCCTGGTAAGCCGCAACTTATGATTAAGACATGCAAGACCTGACACCTGCACAGCCTTCTGCAAACGCAGCCAGCGCGCTGGCTCGCATGCGCGCCTGCCTGCCCAGCCTGGGCAAACATGGCCTGATCGTGATGGGCTTTTGCACAGTGATCGCGGTCGTGCTGTGGCTGGCCAGACCAGGCCAGCGCTTTGATGTGCAACTCGCGTACTCTTTTGGGACCGGCCTGGTTTCGTGGCTGGTAATTGACCTGTCGCGGTTTTATATTGATGTGAAGTCGCCTTTCGGCTTTCCGCGTGGCTGGCGGGGCGCCACGGTTATTTTTGTGGGCGTCTGCATCGGGTTCATAGTCGGCACGCTGGCGGGTGACGCCTACAGCGGCCGCTCTACCTTTGAGCTGCTGCCCCATCAGCCGGGATTTTTTCTTTACCTGTTTCTGTTTTCTGCCTGTGTGGGTATAGGCATCAGTTACTTTTTTTATGCCTCAAGCCAAAGCAGTTATCTGGTCCGCGAGCTGGCCATCTCGCGCCAGCAAGCCACCGAGGCCCAGCTTCAATTGCTGCAAAGCCAGCTGGAGCCGCACATGCTGTTCAACACGCTGGCCAACTTTCGCGCCCTGATTGCGACAGACCCAGCACGCGCCACCGCCATGCTGGACAGCCTGATTGACTACCTGCGCGCCACCCTGAGCGCGTCCCGCGCCACCAGCCACAGCCTGCAAAGCGAGTTTGACCGGCTGCAGGACTACCTGGCACTGATGGCCGTGCGCATGGGGCCGCGCCTGAGCTTTACCTTCGACTTGCCGCCAGAGCTCGCCATGCAGCCCGTGCCCACCCTGCTGCTGCAACCGCTGGTTGAAAACGCCATCAAGCACGGGCTGGAGCCCAAAATTGAAGGCGGCAGTGTGGCCGTCTGCGCGCGCCGTGAAGGCGGCAGCATCGTGCTGGACGTGATTGACAGCGGCGTTGGCCTTAAAGATGGCAACGGCTTTGGCCTGGCGCAGGTGCGTGAGCGGCTGCTGGCTCTGTATGGCGACCGGGCTACTATTTATTTAGGAGCTGGTCACGCTGGTTTTACAAGGGCCAGCATTACTTTTCCTTCACAAAAATCATGAGAAAACCGTGACAACAGCCCTGATCGCCGAAGACGAACCCCTGCTGGCCGCAGCGCTGGCAGCTGAGCTTGCGCAGGCCTGGCCAGCGCTGCAGGTGGTTGCCACGGTGGGCGACGGTGCATCCGCCGTGGCGCAGGCGCTGGCCCTTACTCCCGATGTGCTGTTTTTTGACATCCAGATGCCCGGCATGACCGGGCTGGAAGCCGCCGCCGAGCTGCTGGACGCCTGGCCGCTTCAAGTGGGCAGCAAACCCTTCCCGGCGCTGGTGTTTGTGACTGCTTATGACCAGTACGCTGTGGCCGCGTTTGAAACCCAGGCGATGGACTACCTCCTTAAGCCTGTACAGCCCGCCAGGCTGCTTAAAACAGTACGAAAATTACAGTTAGCCCAACAAATACGGGCGCAAGCAGCTCCTAAAACAATAGCAAGCACAGACACCCAGCTAGAGCAGACACTGGCCCAGCTACGCGCCTTGCTGCCACCGCCATCGTCGCCCGCAACGCCTTTGCAAATGATTTCAGCCACGCTGGCGGGCACCCATGGCAACACGCTGCAAATGGTGCCGATGGCTGACGTGCTGTACTTTGAAGCGGCTGACAAATACATTCGCGTGCTGACGGCCAACGCTGAATATTTGATCCGCACGCCGCTTAAAGAGCTGCTGCCGCAATTAAGCAGCCAGACCTTCTGGCAAATCCACCGGGGCACGGTGGTGCGGGCAACCGCCATCCACACCGTGGGGCGCGACGAGCAGGGCAAACTCACTCTTACCCTGCATGGCAGCACAGACAAGCTGGCCGTGAGCCGCCTGTATAGCCATCTGTTCAAGGCCATGTAGCCTTGCCAGCGCGCAAGTTCAGCGCGGCATCAGCTGGTAAAAATCAAAACCTGCATTACGCCCCCCCAGGCAGGTGGCCAGAGTGTCTTCAATCTTGCGCCACATGGCCAGTCGGTTAGGCCACTTGCTGATGCTGTGGCCTTCGTCGGCAAACAGCAGGTACTCCACTGGGCGGCCCAGCTTTTGCAGCCCGGCCACCACATCGTCTGAGTCCTGCTTCAGCACACGAATGTCATTGCCACCGTGAATCACCAGCATTGGCGCGGTGATTTTGTCCAGATGCGAGACAGGTGAGTTGGCCAGCATCTGTGCCCGGTCTTCGGGCTTGTTCACATCACCATACGTGCGTGCAAACACGTGGCGGTTGCGCCAAAACGGTGGCCAGTTGTCAACCACTCGCGGCCAGTTCGCCACCCCCACCACATTGATACCGCAGCGGTAGTCATGCGGCTTTTGAATCAGCTGGGCCATGACAGAAAACCCGCCAAAGCTGCCGCCAAACACAGCTATGCGCTTTGGGTCAGCAATGCCTTGGTCAATGGCCCATTGCACGCCCTCGGCAATGTCTTTTTGCAAGCGGCCAAAATACTCGCGGTTTGCTGCATCGGTGTAGTCACGGCCGTAGCCTGTCGAGCCCCGGTAGTTCACCATCAGCACCGCGTAACCACGGTTTGCCAGCAATTGGCGGGTGTTGAACACCGCCGGGCTCCAGTTGTCGCGCACCCATGGGCCGCCATGAATTTCAACCACCAGCGGCGCCGAGCCCGCCACACCGCGCGGGGCAATCACATAGCCATGAATCGTTCGCCCGTCTGATGCCTTGAAAGAAAACGGCTTTTGCGCAGACAGCAGGTTTGCCGCGTCTGGCTGCACCGGGTTCAGGCGGCTGACTTGGCCACTGGCTCGGTCCAGCAGCAGCTCGGCCGAATCAAAGTCACTCACGCTGCGCAGTACCACGCGCTGGTTGTCTTCAGAAATACTTTGCGGGCGGGTAATGACGGGCTGGGCTGGCAGCAACTTGGCAACCACCGCTTTTTGCACCGCGGCGTCTACGTCGCGTTGCCACTGCGCATCAAGCCACTTCATTTCGGGGTAGCCCGGCTCGACCACATAGCCCATTGGCCCGCCTTTCCCCGCAGGCATCACGGGAAAGCTCAAATCAACCGCATCATGGCTGGCCAGCAACTGTTCGCGGCCGCTGGCCAGGTCAACTTCAAGCAGCGCAAGCTTGTCGCGCCC
Source organism: Polaromonas sp. (assembly GCA_044378095.1). Taxonomy (GTDB): domain Bacteria; phylum Pseudomonadota; class Gammaproteobacteria; order Burkholderiales; family Burkholderiaceae_C; genus Polaromonas. The sequence goes on along the minus strand of JBILXX010000009.1, from coordinate 2,043 downwards.
AATGTTGCTTAACACCCAGGCTTTGCCAGCCTGTACATCAATACGGTTGACCCAGTAGGTTTGAAAGCCGCTCACGGTTTTCAATACCCGCCACTGGCCATCGGCTTGCAGCAGTTCAATCGCCACGTCCGAGCCATCGCCCTGCCCCAGTTGCCGCGCGCGCCCAGCTAGCTGGCGGTCAGCGCCGATTAACCATGACAGCACACTGCCATCACTGCGGGCAACTTCACGCACGGTGCGCGTCTGCGCATCGGCTTCATACAAATCGAATGTGGCTCGGTCACGCTGGTTACTGCCAAACAAAAACCGGGGTGAGCCTTCAACACCGCGCGCCGCAAAATAGCTGCGTACACCGCTGCCTGTTGTTACCGTCCAGGGTGCAAAGCCGCCGCCCTGCGTGTCTATCACCAGCAACCGGGTGTTTTCATCGCCGATAGGGTCTTTGGTGTAGACGATGTGGCGGCTGTCAGCCAGCCAATACTGGTTGCCACCACGGCGGCCCATGTTGCCAGTGGCATAGGTCGTTACTGCTGCGGGGTTTGCCAGGTCCCGCACAGCAAGCCCAATGTCCAGCCCCACAGTTTGCTGCCACATCAGGCGCTGGCCGTTAGGGGCCAGCAGGTAGCCGCCCGCCGCATCAATATTGGCTACACAACGCCGCACCGGCACCAGCGCTGGCAATGTTCCGTTTTTTTCGGCATCCGCCAGTGCTGGGTGCGTGGGCGCTGCGGCCCAAGCCCCCAGATTGATCAAGACCAACAGCGCAAGAGGACATATGAAATCAGTACACAACACCGCACGCGCCTACGGCAAAAGCGCCCTTGCCACGCTCTGCATGGTCACTGGCACGGCTCTCATCATGGCGGCTTGTACCACGGCCAAACCACCCGCCAAGGAATACAGCCAGGACAGTCTGGTTCAGTCGATTCGCGTGCCCGCCGGCAATGTGGTGGCGCTTGAAACCACCGGTGTTGGCGTGCTGAACTACGAATGCCGCGCGAATGTAGCGGCCACTGGCCAAGTTGGCTGGACACTCGTCAGCCCCAAGGCAGACCTGATTGACCGCACCGGCAAAAACATTGGCAGGTACAGCGGCCCGCCTGCCATGTGGACGCACAACGACGGTTCAACCGTGATTGGCACTCAAATCGCCATTGCGCCTTCCCTTGGCAGCAACAACATTTCGGTTCAGCTGTCCAGGGGCGTACCCGGCATGAATGCGGGCGCCATGCAAAACGTCACATACATCCAGCGCATCAACACCAAGGGCGGCCAGGACATCAGCAAGGCCTGCGGCCCGGCTGACATTGGCGACAAGCTCACCCTGCCCTACCAGGCAGACTATATTTTCTGGAAAGCCATGTAAGTAAAGGCCAGCACGCCGACGAAAAAAAACCTGCCTTATTCGCATTTGGCAGGTTTTTTTATGACTCAATGCTGTCGGTCAGCGCTGGTAATAAACCGGCGCGTAGCCCTGGTTGTAATACCCAGGCTGCTGATAGCTGCCGCGCCTGTCGTCATCACGGTCATGTCGGTCATGCTTGTGGTGCTTTTTGTAGTGGCCGTGCTTCCAGCCCTGCGGGCGCTGGTAATAAACAGGCGCCGGTGCAGCGTAGTAAACAGGCGCTGGCTGGTAGTACACCGGGGCAGGCTGCACATACACCGGGCGGGGTTGCACATACACAGGCCGTGGCTGGCTGTACACCGGGTAGGCGTTGGTCGCGCCAATCAGCACACCCGGCACACCAATACCGACTGAAATGCTCAGGTTGTCGCGTGCATGTGCTGCGCCTGCAAAACCCATAGCAACCAAGGCCAGCGCGGCAGACGAGCCAGCTATCAGCAAAGCCCGGTTGCGGTGGTTAGGGTAAACGACTGTCTTCATAAATATCTCCTGTACAGGGCGTGAAATACCCATGAGGGACTTGCAGAATTCCGCAAGCCAGCCGAATTAACCGCTACGTGAGGTAAAAAAAGTTGCGGGCACCGCCTAAAAGGCTGCAAGATCAGGGTATTGAATCATGAACTTGGTGAGCGCCCATG
>JBILXX010000077.1:0-17536 GCA_044378095.1 Polaromonas sp. | reverse complement strand
CCTGGCTCACAACGAGAATCCCAAGCCCTTCATCTGGACTGCAAGTGCTCGTGACATTCTGGAAAAAGTCATACGCGCCAAGGCCAAACTCAAAATAGTTCAAACAGAGTGAAACACTACACTAGGTTCAATTCAGGATGCTATTGTTAAAGTAGCTGCTTGCGCCCGTATCCATTGGCTCAGAGGTCAAAAATATGCCTGAAAACCGCTGAAAAAGCATGCAAAAGCCCAAAAGCAGCGTCAACCCAACGCTAATCGCCCCAAGGCAGCATCAGCGTCACCACTGACAGCTTGGCAAACTCCGGTACAAACTCATCAATGATGCGCTGCGGCTCGGGGCAGAGCAGGCTGTCGGTGATGACACCAAACTGAACGCCGCCGCCATAACTCAAAATCGACACGCCCAAACCCACATCGCCTGACTGCGGCACCCAGAACATGCTCTGCTCCAGCGTGCTGCCGCAAAACTTGAGCTTGTCGCGTGGGCCGGGGACGTTGGTCATCACGGACGTGGTCTTTTTGGCGAACAGGTTGAGCATCATGTCCTGCGCCGGCTTGATGAGCAGACCCGCCACCGCCAGCAAACTGAAGGCCAGCAGCGGCTGGTAGCTGCCTTTGAGCTCGCTCATGCGGCGGCGCACTTCGTACACGCGCTCAATCGGATTCTCCACGCCAATCGGCAGCACCAGCGGCACCAGGCCAAAGCGGTTGCCCAGTTTGTAGGCCTGGTCAAGAGGCCGCAAATTGACGGGCACCATGGCGCGGATTTCCTGGCCTGTCACGTCGTCGCCATGCGACTTGAGATATTCACCCAGCGCGCCTGCCACGCAGCTGAGCAGCACATCGTTGATGGAGCAGTTCAGTGCCTTGCCGACGGCCTTGACCTCTTCCAGCGGAATCGGGTCACACCAGGCGACTTTTTTGCGTCCGCCGGGTTTGCCTTTGAGCCTGGTTTTAGAGTCATCCGGCATCAGCGCCAGCGCCGCACCGTCTTTGACAACCTGCATCATCACCTTGGCCATATCACCAGACATTCTCATCGATGCGCCCATGCCCTTCCTGGCGCCGCCTTTCGGGTCGTTCAGCATGTCCAGCATACCGAGTGAACGTGATGCGCCTTCACCCACAGCGCCCAGCGCCCTGACGGTCAAATCAGTGAACGGTTTGAGCAGGGTGTCTGTGATCCAGTCCTCAGCGCCTGCAGTCGCTTGCTTTTTACGCCGCTCAGGCGGCGGCGCGCCACCATCGACCAGCGACATCGTCACCGAGATAAGCGCAATGCCGTCGGCAATGCAGTGGTGAATCCGCACCACCATCGCACTGCCTTTGACACCGTCTGGCCCGGTGTAGTCTTCAATCAGATGGATTTGCCACAGCGGGCGCTTGGGGTCCAGCCGCTGGGTGGCGAGCTCGGCCACGCGGTCTTGCAAAGCGCCTTGCTGGTGGCTGCCTTTGGTGGCTTTGGGGAGGGTTTCCAGCACCACATGGTTGGCCAGGTCAAACTTGCGGTCATTCACCCAGGTCGCACCCGCTGCGTCTTCCATGACCCGCTGTTTGAAACGGTTGTATTTGAGCAGGCTGTTTTCAATCCGTTCGCACACCGCCGCGTGTTTGACGCCGGGTGCCAGTTGCCACACACCCACAATCATCATCAGGTTGGCATCGCAGTCCATCCGCAGCCAGGCGGTGTCCACCTTGGTCATGCGCTCGCCGCTCAAGCCCAGCGTGCCCGCCACCGCTCGCTTGACGTTTTTTTGAACCTTTGTAGCAACGTCTGTTGCCATGTCTTGCGCAACAGTTCTGCCGTTTTTGATGCGGGTGACCATGAATGCTTTCCTCTACAAATCTGCCATCGGGGTAAGCCTGCTATTTTGCAGGCATTCACCTCGCTAAGATACTGGGCAGTTACCCCAATCAGGGATGTGACGCTTACCCAAGGAGCATTCTCATGTCAGCACTCAAGACCGCCTTCGACAAAGCCGTGGCCGATTCCAAAAACCTGAGCGAGCGGCCCGACAACGCCACCCTGCTCAAAATTTACGCACTCTACAAGCAGGGCAGCACCGGCGACAACGAAGAGAAAAAGCCCGGTTTTACCGACATGGTGGCTCGCGCCAAATGGGACGCCTGGGCCAAGCTCAAGGGAACGTCGCAGGACGACGCGATGCAGCAGTATGTGGGCCTGATTGCCGAATTGAGCTAAAGCCCAACAAATACAGGCGCAAAGCGCTACTTATTCAATAGCGTCCTGCACAATCCCCTTGTCCTTCAGCGCCTGAATCTGCCCGGCTGTCAAACCAATACCGCGCAGCACCTCGTCAGTGTCCTGACCCAGCTCAGGCGCGTTGCGGAACTGACCGCCGGGTGTGCTTAAGAGCTTGGGCACAATGCCCGGCACGGTGAGCTTGCTGCCGTCAGCCATCGTGATCTGTTGCAGCATGCCCCGCGCCAGGTAATGCGGGTCAGCCGCAATGTCGGCAACGGTGTAGATGCGCCCGGCCGGAACTGATGCGGCGTCCAGTGCAGCCAGTACCTCTGACACGCTGCGCTGCAATGTCCATTGACCAATTGCATGGTCAATTTCTTCAATGCGCGCTACCCGGCCTGCGTTGTCTTTCAGGGCCGGGTCGTTGCCCAGATCGTCACGGTCAATGGTTTTCATCAAGCGCTTGTAGATGCTGTCGCCGTTCCCAGCAATGAGCGCATAGCCCCCATCGCTGCACCGATAAGCGTTGCTGGGCGCAATGCCGGGCAAGGCGCTGCCGCCAGGGCCGCGCACGGCGCCAAAGGCTGAGTGTTCGGGCAGCAAACTCTCCATGCAGTTGAAGACGGCCTCGTAAAGCGCGACATCAATCACCTGGCCAACGCCTGAGCTGTGGCGGTGATGCAGTGCCATCAGGATGCCAATCACCCCGTGCAAAGATGCCAGCGTGTCACCTATGCTGACACCCACCCGCACAGGTACACGTCCCGGCTCGGCCGTCAGGTGGCGCAAGCCGCCCATGGCCTCAGCCACCACGCCAAAGCCGGGCCGGTCACGGTAAGGCCCCGTCTGGCCGTAGCCGCTGATGCGCAACATGATCAGGCGCGGGTTCATCTCTTGCAGCTCGTTGGGCCCCAGGCCCCAGCCCTCCATTGCGCCAGGGCGAAAGTTTTCTATCAGCACATCGCTGTCCATGGCCAACTTGCGCACAATGTCTTGCGCCTCTGGCTGCTTCAAGTCCAGTGCCAGTGAGCGTTTGTTACGCGACTGCACTTGCCACCAGACAGACGTGCCGTCTTTGAGCAACCGCCATTTGCGTAACGGGTCTCCCGTCACAGGTGGCTCGATCTTGATCACATCCGCCCCAAAGTCGGCCAGTGTTTTGGCAGCAAAGGGCCCTGCAATCAGCTGGCCGAGTTCCAGGACTTTCAGGCCAGCGAGTGGGCCAGGTCGGGTTGTGGTCACGCTCTTTTGGAGACTGTTTTTTTCGCAGCAGGTTTTTTGGCAGCTGGCGCTTTATCGGCAATCAGTGCATCCAGATTTTTGACAATTTCACCCTCAATCCTGTCCTTGAAAGCACCCAACAAAAAACCCAGCCTGGCATTAAGTTCAAACGTGTCTTTGTCAACCACCAATGTGCCTGTGACTCCTGAACGGGTAAAGCTGCATATATCGGACGTTTCGCCTTCTTCGTAAGTGCAGGCCATGTCGAACTTTTCTTCGGCTTGTTCGGCCCATTTGAAAGCGGCTTTTTGCGCTTCAGCGAATGTCATGCCGTGCTGGCGGGTGATGTTGAGGTCTGCCATGTTTATTTCCTGATGTCTCTTTTTAATGCCTCGTGGCGTTCGACTTTCGGTAGTGTTGCCAGCTGCCTGACAGCATCATAAAACCGTTGCCAATTTTTGCCGCTGGCTTCAAACAGCGCTTCAAAGCCGGGCACTAGCTCATCGTATGCGGCCTGCGCACCAAAGCTGGCGTTGTTGGCGCGCGCTACCCAGCCGTCGTACCCGGCAAAGCCGCCCCATGACTGTTTGAGCTGCGCGTAGTCTGATCTGAACTTTTGCATTGCTATATTCTTAGGATCTGCTTGCACGCGTATTTGTTGGTCTGAAGCCGTATTTAATGCGTAAATATGGGTTAAATCTCGCCTTGTAGCGGCTGTCAGTGCCCTGAACTGCTGACGGCGTGCATCAAGGGCAGCGTACTCGTCCTTTGCTGTCTGACTGGCGTGAGCCGCCAGCCAGCGCTGGCCGCCCAGGCGCTCGACGGCTGTGGCAAAAGACTCGTTGAACATCGTGTCATCCGCCGCATACACCACCTGGTGCGCCAGCTCGTGGAAGATCAGACGCGCCAGCTCGCCTTCGGGGTAGGTGATGAAGGTGTTCAGCAGCGGATCGCCTCCAAAAGGGCCTAGCCAGTCGAGTTTGCCCAGGGTTGAATAAGCCGGCACACCATACACATTGACTTCGAGGCCTTCGCTCTTGAGCTTTTCGGCCAGTTGACGTGCTTCGGATTCATCAAAGTAACCCCGGTAGCCGACGCAGCCTGCCACCGGAAAGCACCAGGTTTTGAGCGTCAATGAAAACTCAGGCGCGGCTACCACGTTCCACACCACGGCAGGCCGATGCAGGTCAGCGTAGCGCCTGTAGCTGGCGTTGTCTGGCAGTTTGAGCTCGGTGACGGCAAAGCTGCGGATGCGCTGGCTCAGCGCCAGCCTCGCCTTGAGTGCGTCAGGCGTTTGCGGGTCGGCCAGCACGTCGGTCACAGGCCGCGCGGCGTTGAGCATCTGCATGTGGCCGCTGACGGATTGCCAGTAGTAGCCTGCAGACTCGTTGATCGTGCTGCAGCCGCTCAGCAGCAGTGCGGTGGCCAGCGTGATCAACTGCCTCATGCCACGCGCACTTGAACCAGGCAGTCATAGAACACCGGGCCTTTGCCCATGTCGGTCAGGCGCTGGCTGGTCAGCTGGTTCACGTTGGTGCCGTCCAGGCCAAATTTGCGCCACCAGACGCCCAGACCATTGACTACGCCAGGCCGGGCACGCGTGGACACTTCAGCCCTGACCTTGTAGCTGCCGCGCTGGTTAAACACGTTGACGACAGCGCCCGTGGTGATACCGCGCGGTGCTGCATCGTCCGCATGGATTTCAAGCACCGGCTCAACTTCAATATTGCGCAAGCTGGTCACGTTGACGAAGGTGGAGTTTAAAAAGTTGCGGGCGGGCGGCGAGATCATCGCCAGCGGATAGTCGTTTGAAGCACCGCTGGATTCGTAATTGGCCACATGGTCGGGCAGGCCATCAAAGCCCTGATCGGCCATCCGCTGACTGAAAAATTCGCACTTGCCTGAGGGCGTGGGGAAGTTGCCGGTGGCAAACGGCGCTTGGGGCAGTTCGAGCGTGGCAAAGCCATTGACCAGCAACTCATCAAAGTCAACCTTCTCGCCAAATGCTGCGCGGCACAGAGTTTCATCATCGTCTTTGAAACAAGCCTCACTTAACCCCTTGTTAAGGCCCATGTACGCCGCCAGATCACGAAAGATTTGTGTGTTGGTTTTGCTTTGGCCCAGCGGCGCAATGGCCGGGCGGTTCAGCAGCACATCGGTATGGCCGTAAGACAGGTGCACGTCCCAGTGCTCCAGCTGGGTGGTGGCCGGCAAGATGTAGTCGGCGTAGTCGGCGGTGTCGGTTTGAAAGTGCTCCAGCACCACGGTAAACAGGTCATCACGCGCAAAGCCTTGCACCACCTTGCCCGACTCGGGTGCAACAGCAACGGGGTTGCTGTTATAGACGATCAGCGCTTGAATTTTTGGGCCAAAGTCCAAGGAGGTTTCATTTAACAATGCATTGCCAATGGTGCTCATGTTGATCGTTCGTGGTGAGCGACCCGCCAGCAAATCAGGCCGCTGCAATGCCGCTTTGTCTACCGGAAACAGCCCCGAGCTGCTGAGCAACACGCCGCCCGCCCGATGCCGCCACGCACCAATCAGCGCGGGAAGGCAGGCCACCGCCCGTGTTGCGTTGCCGCCGCCGCGCACCCGCTGCATCCCATAGTTCAGCCGGATAGCCGCGGGTTGCTGGTTGACCAGGCACTGGCCATAGTCGCGTGCCAGGTTTTTGATCTGCGCGACGGGCACGCCGCATACAGCAGCAGCCCGCTCAGGACTCCATAGCAAGGCACGCTCTTTCAATGCCGCCCAGCCCACCGTATGCTGGGCGATGTAGTCATGGTCAAGCCAGTCGCTCTTGATCAGCTCATGCATCACGGCCAGGGCCAGTGCAGCATCTGTACCTGGCAACAGGGCAATGTGTTCGTGGCACTTTTCAGCGGTTTCGCTTCTTCTAGGGTCAATACAAATCAGCCTTGCCCCGTCACGTTTGGCCTGTTGGGCATAGCGCCAAAAGTGCAGATTGCTGCCAATTGAGTTGCTGCCCCAGATGATGATGAGTTTGGACTCGGCAAAAAACTCAACCCGCATACCCACCTTGCCGCCCAGTGTTTGCGTCACGCCTTCCGTGCCTGCCGCAGAGCAGATGGTGCGGTCCAGCAGCGATGCGCCCAGGCGGTTAAAAAACCGGCCTGCCATGGCCTCCCCCTGCACCAGGCCCATCGTGCCGGCGTAGCTGTACGGGACTATCGCTTCAGGGTCTTTAGCTGCGATGGTGTTAAGCCTGCTGGCAATGTCTGTCAGCGCCGCGTCCCACGAGACAGGCTCAAACTGCCCAGAACCTTTGGCGCCGACACGTTTAAGCGGCGTGAGCAGCCGATCCGGGTGGTGTGTGCGCTCGGCATATCGCGAGACCTTGTTGCACAGCACACCGCCCGTTTGCGCGTGCGCCGGGTTGCCCTGTACTTTGGTGGCCATGCCGTTTTCAGTAGTTGTCAACAGCGCGCAGGTGTCGGGGCAGTCATGCGGGCATGCGCCGCGCACCACGGTTTGGGCCGTGGCTTTCACCAAACTGACAATATTTTGAGTCACAGGGCTGGTGCTGATGGTTTTTTGCATGCGCTGAGCCTATATAGTTGAAGGACAAAAATAGCGTTGGAGACAAACATGGTTCAAAAAGATAAAGACGAAGTCCGGCAAAGTGGCGCTGGGCGCTTCAAAACCTTCATGGTAGCGGCTTTGGCGCTGCTTGCACTGGTCAGCCACGCGCAGGACGGTATCAGTAAAAGCGCCGTGACGCTGGGTCAATCTGCGGCGCTGACGGGGCCATCCGCAACTTTAGGTGTGCCTTTTACCCAGGGCGCCAAGCTGTATTTTGACCGCTTGAACAGCGCAGGCGGCATCAACGGCCGCAAGGTGGAGCTGGTCAGCATGGACGACGCTGGCAGCCCGGAGCAAGCGGTGGCCAACACCAAAAAGCTTTTGGCGCAAGGCGTGCTTTCACTGTTCGGCTATGTTGGCTCGCCGCAGGTCACGGCCGTCAATGCCCAGCTCAACAGTGCGGACGTATTGCTGTTTGGTGCCATGGCGGGTGCTGATGAATTGCGCGGCTCGCTCTACCCCAATGTGTATTCCATTCGCCCTGGCTATTCCGAAGAGGCGGCGGTCATCACCAAACACGCAGAAACGCTGGGCATGAAAAGGCTGGCCATCGTGCATGCCAAAGATGCAGAATCGCTGGCAGCGCTTGACTCGGCCGAACGCACCATGCATGGCCTGGGCGCCAACCTGGTCATCAAGGCCAGCTTTGACGCGTTGGACAAAACCATAGCGGCCAAGCCGCAGTCAGTTTTGCTGATCAGCGACCCGAAAGCAGCCGCGGTAACCATTCGTGACCTGCGCGCCAAAGGCTACAAAGGCCCGATTTACGGCTTTTCAAACACCGGTGAAAGCCTGCTGGCCGAGCAACTGGGCGCTGCGGGGGCGGGCGTGGTGCTGGTGCGCGTCACGCCGCGTTCAGACAACGCCAAAAGCGTACTGGTGCGTGAGCTGCTGGCTGATGCGGCCGCATCCAAAGTCGGCAAAGCCAACGTCTACATGCTCGAAGGCTACATCGCAGCCTGGGCTTTCACCGAGGCGTTGCGCAAAGCTGGCAAAGAGCCGAACCGCGCCAAACTGCGCAGGGCACTGGACGGCTTGCAAGAGATGAACCTGGGTGGCTTCAGAATCCACTTTAACGGCGACAGGGTCGGCTCCAAAATGGTGGAGTTGAGCCTGATTGATGGGGCGGGCAGGGTGCGGGAGTAGCACATGCATCAGGGGGGGGCAATCGTGGTCAGTTATGCTAGCCACCGCCCCTAGATTCTTGCTTCTTGCTTCTCACCATGCCTTTGTTTCCACTGCCAGCCCTTATCAAGCTCTTGAGGCCTCACCAGTGGCTTAAAAATGGCTTTGTGCTGGCCGGGCTTTTGTTCAGCCAGCTCTGGAGCAACACGGTTTATGTGGAGCAAGTGCTGCTGGCGTTTGCCGCGTTTTGCTGTGCGTCCAGCCTGGTGTATGTGTTTAATGACTGGCATGACCGCAAGTTGGACGCACTGCACCCGACCAAACGCAACCGCCCATTTGCCAGTGGTGCCGTTACTGCCCCTGCTGGGCTGGCCTTGGCCGCTTTGCTGCTGGCAGGTGTTGTCTGGCTGGCCTGGGGGAACCCGGTTTTGCTGGCACTGCTGGCGGTTTACGGGTTGCTCAATCTGGCGTATTCGCTGCGTCTTAAAACCGTGCCGGTGGTCGATGTGTTCATCGTTGCGTCGGGTTTTATGTTGCGTTTGCTGGCAGGCACGGTGGCGGTGGGCATTGAGCCGTCGCACTGGCTGCTGCTGACCGGCATGTTTGTGGCGCTGTTTTTGGGCTTTGCCAAACGCAAGGCAGAAAGCTTTCATGCGCCCGCCACCCAGCGCCCGGTGCTGGCACTTTACCCGCCGGCGCTGCTTGACACTTTCATCGCCATGACCATGACGGCGATGCTGATCACCTATTGTTTGTTTGCCATCAGCCCTGAGTCGCAGTTCCGTCACGGCGAGCGGCTGATTTACACCGCGCCGCTGGTGATTTTTGCCATGCTGCGCTACACCTACCAGGTACACAGGGGTCGCGGCGAGGACGTGGCGCGCGACCTGCTGCGCGACCCGTGGATCATCATCACCGGCATCTGCTGGGTTGGTTTTTTTGTGCTCAGCCGATTTTGGGACCAGTTGCAGTGAGCGTGACACGCTGGCTGGTGGCCGCTGGGCTGGGCTCGCTGCTGTTGCGTGTATGCATTGCCAGCACGTTTCCCATCACGGGCGATGAAGCGTTTTTTTACTGGTGGGGTGTATACCCCGACTGGGGCTACTACGACCACCCACCCATGGTTGGCTGGCTGATAGCGGCCATGCGCGCTGTTTTGGGCGACAGCCTTTGGTCGATCCGGCTGCCCGTGGTGTTGCTGCCGCTGGGCATTGGGGCGGCACTCTGGTGGGGTTTAAAAGGCGTTGACAGAACGCGCGCCGCCTGGGCGGTGGCTTTGTTTTGGCTTGCGCCCCTGAACTGGCTTAACACACTGATCACCACCGACACGCCGCTGATTTTCTGGTCGGTGCTGTCAGTCGCTGCCTTGATGCGGGCCGAGCGACAAGAACGCCCAGAAAAACTGCAAGGATATGGCTTGTATGCGCTGTCAGGCGTGTTCATCGGCTGCGCGTTTTTGTCCAAATACTTCGCGGTGGTGCTGGGGCTGACTTACATCGTTTACTTTGCGCTGTACCGGCGTGACCGCCTGGCCGGCTTTGCGCTGCTGGTGCTGTGTTCTTTGCCGTTTGCGCTTATCAACATCGGCTACAACGTGTCGCATGGCTGGTCCAACATCATGTTCAATTTGTACAACCGCAATGAAGGCGCCAGGTTTGAATGGCGCAAGCCACTGATGTATGTGGGCATGATGGCTTACCTGGTCACGCCTGTGGCGCTGTGGCTGACGTTCAAACATCGCAGCGCCTTTGCAGGCTTTGTCTCCAGATCAAGCACGCATCGTTTGCTGGTCTGCGTCGTGGTCGTGCCATTGCTGTTTTTTGCACTGCTGTCAGGCAAAAAAATCATTGGCCTGCACTGGGTGCTGTCGTTTTACCCATTTGGTTTTGCGCTGCTGGCGTTTGCCCTGCCGCTTGAAAAGCTCAAAACGGCGGCAATTGGTCTGGCTGTGTTTGCGGGTTTGCATGTGGCGATTGTTGGCGGGCTGTACCTGACCACGCTGGACACCTGGCGCACGCAAGCCCCGCTGTCAAAAATCTACCCGCAAGTCATCCGCAGCTACAAAACAGCGGACATCCTCCAACAAATTGACAAGCCTGGCGTGGTGCTGATGGCCGATGCCTACACAGCCGCGTCGATCTATGGCTTTGAGCGACGCCAGTACATGCCAGTGTTTGGGGCGGGGCGCTTTCATGCGCGGCAAGACGACATGCTGGTGGATTTTTCGGTTTACAGCGGCAAAACGATTCGCATCATCTCGGGTGCGACGCCCGATCTGGATGCGTACAAGCCCTATTTCAGTCAGGTGTCGCCATTGACGGTGATGCAAGACGGCGTGCCTTTTTATGTTGTTGAGGGTGTTGGCTTTAACTACCCGGCTTACCGGCAAGGCGTGCTGGGCGACATTTTCAACCGCTGGTACAACATCCCCCAATGGCTGCCGATGACGGGTTGCCCGTTTTGCGAGCGGTATTGCGGGCAGGTGCGATGCCCTTAGACAACCCTGTCGCCCAACCGGTTGTGATTGCCGCTTTTGATTTTGACGGCACCCTGACCCAGCGCGACACCTTCTTGCCGTTTTTGGTGCGCGGCCTGGGCTGGCCCAGGTTTTTGCTGGCTTTGTTGCAGTGCTTGCCCTGGCTGGTTGCCTTTGCATTGCGTTTGATTCCGAACCATGTCGCCAAGCAAAAGCTGATGCAGGCCACCCTTCAAAACAAAACCACAGCCGAGATGGACGACTGGTCAAGCCGCTGGCTGGCCCACGACTTTCCCGGTCAGTTGCAGGACTGGACGATGGCCCGACTGGCCGAGCACCGAAGCCAAGGCCACCACTGCGTAATGGTCAGTGCATCCCCTGACATTTATTTGAAGCGCGTTGCCAGGGACTTGGGTTTTGACGCGTTGCTGTGTACCGAGATGGCGGTGGTGGATGGCCGACTGACAGGCCAGATGAAAACGCCCAACTGCCACGGCGAGCAAAAAGTGCAGCGCCTGAAGGTCTGGATGCTTGAACGCTTTGGTTTGAGCAGCTGTGCACAAGTTGCCTACGCCTACGGTGACACGTCAGGCGACAAACCCATGCTGCGGCTGGCGACGCATGCGTTTTATCGTGGCAAGCCCTGGAAAGGCTGAAAAGAATCCAAAAAAAGCCTGAAAACAGGCTTTTTTAAGTGTGTTTTAGGCCTCCAGACCAATGAATACGGGCGCGAGCAGCTCCTGAAAAAAGAGCAATTTAAGCGTCGCCTCTGTCAATCTTCCAGCTCTGCCTTGGCCATTTCCACGTCCAGACGCTCGGTGGCGTCCATGGCTTTGCTGGAGGCGGCCTGCTCGTAAAGTTTGGTGGCGTCTTTCATTTTTTTGTCGCCTTCCAGCATGACCATGCCGTTGGCCTGCTCGATCATGGCAATGGCTGACGATGGGTTCAGCTCAAGCGCCTTGACGAACAGACTCAAACCCACGTCTTTTTGGGCGCCATAGGTCATGCCGCCGATCAATGAGCCGACTTTGTCAATCACTTCGGCATGAAAAGCGGCCAGTGCAATGTGCGCGTCAGCATGCTTGGGTTGCAGCTTGATGGCTTGTTCAAGCGCTTGCTTGACCTTGGTGCCCAATCCTTGAGCCAGTGCCTTGGCCACGCTGATGCCCTGGCCGTAGCGGCCCAGCGCGTAGGCTTGCCAGTAGTAGGCATTGGCGTTTTTGGGGTCGGTTTTTTGCTGGGCTTCGGCGCGCTCGGCTGCCTCCAGAAAGAAGTCGAGCTTGGGCTTTTCTTTGGTTTCCAGGTAGTTGGCGTAAATACAGGCGGCCTTGTTGGCAACCGTGATGCCCCCCAACATGCCAGCTTCGCCAGCTTTCATGCCTGCATCAAACGCTTTTTGAAACTCGCCGTTGTGATGCAGCACCCAGGCAGCCAACACCGCTGCGTCTTTGGGCAGTGGTTCGCAGTCGCCCTGGTGCAGGCGAGCCCAGTGTTTCTTCAGGCTGGCGGTATCAAAGCTGTAGTCGCCAGCGTAGGGGAAAGCGGTCCATTTGGCCATTTTTGTCTCCTTCTTTTTAATGTAAGCCCTGATATTACTCAAGTTGTCTGAACGCTGGCGTATGCGCTGCTAAGGGCCTGCAAATGTGCGCGCTGGGTTTGCTCAAGATACGGCACAAGCAGGTTTAGCACATGATGCGCGCCACGCAGCAGTGCGGCCTGGGCGTTTTCGGGCTCCAGCGCCCTGCGCGGATCACGCACGTACTCAAAACTCAGCCAGTATGTCAGCACCACCACCATGCTGGTGGCGGTGGCTTCGACTTCGCGGGAGTCAATGCTGACGGCCCCGGCCCGGCTCATGCTGTCAAGCAGGGCTTTCACAGACCGGGTTTTGTTTTTCAGAACCCACTGAAAATGCGTTTCAAGCCTGCGGTTTTTGCTCAGCAAATCGTTCAGGTCACGGTACAAAAAGCGGTACTGCCAGATCAGCTCAAACAGGGTGTGCATGAAGAACCAGGCGTCTTCCACGTTGCGCACGCCGTCGCTGGCGTTGAGCAGCTCGCTCAGAGACTTTTCATAGCGGTCAAACAGGCTGTTGATCAGCTCGTCTTTGGCCGGGTAGTGGTAGTACAGGTTGCCGGGGCTGATGGACAGTTCAGCCGAGATCAGCGTGGTCGATACATTGGGCTCGCCAAAGCGGTTGAACAGTTCCAGCGTCACTTCAAGTATGCGTTCTGCCGTGCGTCGGGGCGCTTTTTTCGCCATGGTGTCTGCCTCGTAGTTTTTTGTACTCTAACCCAGCGGCACACCTCAAGCCATTAGGGATGTCCAGCAAGCAGCGGTTTGGCTTGGGTCACGCGGCTCAGGTCATTCATGATTTCTTCAAGCGACGCAATGGCCCGGCCCACGCGTGTGACAGCTGGCAACGGCGCGACCAGCTGGCGCTTGGGGTCGTCGAGCAGGTCGGCGTTCAGGGTGATGCCGTGCCTTGCCAGTTGGGTTGACAGCGTCGTTTTGCGCGAGCGCAGCATGTGTCGGGTGCTTTGGTAGGCGTGCTCAGCCATCTGGCGGCGCTGGCGGTAGCTGAAGGTATTGGCCAAAAACATGGCTGTGTCGCGGTGGTCGGGCTCCAGCAGCACGATGTCGGTGTTGGGGTAGCTGTGCTCGTAGTGCTTCATGCCCAGCTCCAGCCGTGAATGAATCATGGCCCGAAACGTCTGGCTCATCACGGCGGGCAGCCCCCCATCAATGATGCGCGGAATGCGCTTTTCTGTGGCCGATTTTTTGCCAAACTTTTGCGCCAGCGGTTGTGGCCGCGTCGCGTCAAAAGGCACCAGCGGGTTCAGGCAAAACATCAGGTCGATGCCTTCGTCCATCGCCACGCTGGCATGCATGGTTTTCTTCAATGCGCCGTCGACAAAATACTGGTTGTCAATTTCCACCGGCGGGAAAAGCCCCGGCAGCGCCGAGCTGGCCTGGACGGCTTTTGAAATCGGCACATGGTCCCAGCCGGGCTTGCCAAAGGGCGCGGCGTCGCCGCTGTCAAGGTTGGTCGCGACCAGCGTCAGTTTGGCCTTGAGCGCGCGGAAGTCGTTGGTGCGGCCAGGTTGAGTGAAAAACCGCGTCAAACGGACATCAATCTCGTCGTTTGAAAAAACGCCTGTCGGCAATGCAGAGCCCAGCGCTTCAAGCGCGTTGAGCAGCGTTTTGCCGCCCAGCGTAGCGCGCCACAAGCTGGACGCCATCAAGCCGGGGAGCATGATGCTGCGTCGCAAAAATTCGCCATACGCCGGCACCATCAGCCAGGCCGGGTCAAACACTTCAGACGGTTCAGTGTCGGTTTCAATGAAGGCCGCGCACAGCTCGCGCGGCGTCATGCCATTGGCCAAACCGGCAGCTATAAACCCGCCAGCAGACACGCCTATGTAGTGGTGCAGGTTGGTGAAGGAGATACCATCCAGCGACTCATCAAGCGCACAGAGGGCGCCGATTTCATAAATCGCGCCCAAGGGTCCGCCGCCAGCTAACGCCAGGCCAATGCGCGGTTTTTGTGCGACTGATCTGGTTTTCAAGCTGATTTTTTAGTGGCTGGTCGCTTGGCGGCGGGTGCAGCCGCTTTTTTTGCTGCTGGCTTTGTGGCGGGTTTTGCCGGGGTCTTGGCAGCAGGTGCTTTGGCGCTCAGTTTCTGGACGCTTTTGTTCAGCTCATCAATACGGGCAATCAGCGCTTCAACGTCTTTGGCCGACGGCACGCCCAGCTTGTTAAGTGCCTTGGCCACGCGGTCTTCAAAAATGTTCTCCAGTTTGTCCCATTGCTGGCCAGCTTTGGACTGGATATCGCCCGCCATATTGGCCATTTTGCTGGTGGCTTCAGACAGTTTTTCTTCAGCCGCGGCCTGGGTTTTGCGCTGGATCGACAGACCTTCTTTCATGAGCGACTCGTAAACCTTGCCACCGCCTTCTTGGGCCTTGGCAAATGCCCCCAAACCAGCAAGCCAGATTTGCTGGGCCGATTCTTTCACGGCATTAGCCAGATGCGGGCTTGCTGCCTTGTCGGCGCTCATTTTTTGCAGTTTTTTGACCATGGGGTGCTCCGTTCGGGTTGATTCATTGATGGTTGTTAATGTAAATGCCCGGTCGCTGATTGGGTAGGCTTGTGCTTCTAGAAAACTAGGGTGTGCTGCCTATTGCAAACACTGGCCAGCTATAGCGCGGGTTTTCGCTGAATAGGAAAACCCGTGATTCAGGCAAGAATCACAGCCTGATCCGTCATCAGCTACCAACAACAGGAATCACAACATGCATTATTTCGTTACTGGCGCCACCGGCTTTATCGGCAAACGCCTGGTTAAAAAACTCCTGGAACGAAAAGGCAGCGTCGTGTACTTCTTGCTGCGCCCTGAAAGCGCCGGCAAGGCTGCCGCCCTGCGTGAGTACTGGGGTGTGAGCGCGACCCGCGCCGTGGCGGTGCATGGCGACTTGACGACTAAAAAGCTTGGTGTCAGCGCTGAAGATGTCAAAAAACTCAAAGGCCAGATTGATCACTTCTACCACCTGGCCGCCGTGTACGACCTGGGCGCTGACGAGGAGAGCCAGACCGCCGTCAACATCGACGGTACGCGCAACACGGTAGAGTTTGCCAAGGCGATTGAAGCCGGGCATTTTCATCATGTGTCGTCCATAGCAGCGGCTGGCCTGTATGAGGGCGTCTTTCGTGAAGACATGTTTGAAGAGGCTGAAAACTACGAGCATCCTTACTTCAAGACCAAGCACGAGAGCGAAAAAATCGTCCGCAAGGAATGCAAAGTGCCCTGGACAGTTTTCCGCCCCGCGATGGTGGTGGGCGACAGCACCACGGGTGAGATGGACAAGATTGACGGACCGTACTATTTCTTCAAACTGATCCAGCGCATGCGCCAGTTGCTCCCGCCGTGGATGCCGTCGGTTGGCCTGGAGGGTGGGCGTGTGAATATTGTGCCAGTCGACTTTGTGGTGGATGCCCTGGACTACATCAGCCACCAGGCCAATGTGACCAAAAAATGCTACCACCTGGTTGATCCGGTCGGCTACCGCGTGGGCGATGTGCTGGACATTTTCAGCAAGGCTGCGCATGCGCCGAAAATGAATCTGTTCATCAACGCGGCGCTGCTGGGCTTCATTCCGAAGAGTGTCAAAAAAGGCTTGATGGCGCTGGCGCCGGTACGCCGCATCCGCTCTGCCGTGATGAAAGACCTGGGCGTGCCTGAAGACATGATGACCTTCATCAACTACCCTACCCGGTTTGACAGCCGCGACATGACGGCGGCTTTGAAAGGCTCAAATATTTCATGCCCCAATCTGCATGACTACGCCTGGCGCTTGTGGGACTATTGGGAGCGCCATCTGGACCCCTCGCTGCACATTGACCGTTCGCTCAGAGGCACCGTGGGCGGCAAAGTGGTGTTGGTCACAGGCGGCTCGTCTGGCATTGGTTTGTCGGCATCCATGAAATTTGCTGAAGCCGGCGCAATCACCATCATTTGCGGCCGGGGTGAGGACAAGCTGGCGGAGGCCAAAAAAGAAATCATGGCCCACGCTGGAAAGGATGCCAAAGTTTTCACCTATTCGGTTGACATTGCCGATGCTGAAAGCTGCGCAGAATTCGTTAAAACGCTGGAAGAAGTCCATGGCGGCGTTGACTTTTTGATCAATAACGCAGGTCGGTCCATCCGCCGCGCCATTGAGGCCAGCTACGACCGCTTTCATGACTATGAGCGCACCATGCAACTGAACTACTTTGGCTCGCTGCGGGTCACGATGGGGCTGCTGCCAGGCATGGTCGCAAAGCGCAAAGGCCATGTGGTCAACCTGAGCTCCATCAGCGTGCTGGTCAATGCCCCGCGCTTTTCAGCTTATGTGGCCTCCAAAGCCGCGCTGGACGCGTGGACAGCCTGCGCTGCCAGCGAGTTTCAGGACCAGGGCATCACTTTTACCACTGTCAATATGCCGCTGGTGCGCACGCCCATGACAGCACCCACCAAAATCTATGAAAACATGCCTCTGCTAGACCCGCAAGCCGCGGCCGACATGGTGGTGCAGGCCTGCATCAACAAGCCAACCCGTGTGGCAACGCGCCTGGGCACATCGGTAGCGCTGCTGCATGCCCTGGCGCCGCGTGTGACGCAGATCATGATGAACACGACCTTCAGGATGTTCCCGGACAGCTCTGCTGCCAAAGGCGACAAGGGTGAAAAGAGCGCCAAATCAGGTTTGTCAGCCGAGGCGACCGCCATGGCCGAGATGATGCGCGGCATTCATTTTTGAATTCCGATCAAAGCCAGAGTTACACCGCCTTAGCTGTACTGGCTCTAAATTAGGAAGTCTTGCTTACTCCGGCCTGTCGCTATTTGTGCAGCCAGCCACGCTGGTGTCTTGCCGCGACCAGTCCATGTTTTTCCGTTAGTGGGATCGCGGTATTTAGGTGGGACTATGGCTCGCCCGTCGCTCGATTTACGCGCGACAGGCTTTTTCCCCGAGAGTCCCAATTCTGCTGCCGTCAGCGCGTGGATTCTGACCAGCTCTTTCGCAGCGGTCATAGCTTGCAGTCGCTCAGTTTTTAGCTGTGCATTGAGTTTTTCGCGTAGTTCGTTAACTTTGGCTTCAGCTTCAATAATCTGTTGCTGTAATTCATTTGGAATGCCCATAAGAAAATCGCCTTTTAAAAACTGACATGTTATTCATGCTCAAGATTGAATATATATCAATTCGGATTGAATTTAATTAAACACGCGCTTAAATTCTTATGCAATTGAGGGACTTGCAGAATTAAAAATCAGCAAACACCCAAACTCGCTTAGCGCTTAAATTTTAAGCACTTTTAGCTTGGCTTGGCACTGGCTCAGGGTTAGCGCATCAATTCCCCCTCGCTTC